>MWYU01000653.1 GCA_002050375.1 Chitinophagales bacterium 62-2 | reverse complement strand
CATCTGCATCTAGCCCCTATAAAATGGTCCAGTTTAGTTTAGCTGAGGGTACTTAAATTCTAGAGATGCAGCCCCTGTAATTTATGGTAAGGAAGGGGATAGTCCCTTTCGGGAGTTACTACATTAGAAGGTTTAGTTTTAAATTTTTTCAACAAAACATTAGATCTAATAAAAATGTCGATGGCGGAATTAAAAAAGCAGGAAGTGAAGCAGAATAAAAATTTAAAAGTCCCGTTAGGGATGTAGGGCTTATGAAATTATTATTAGCAAACGATCATATAGAAGGCATTCGCTTTTACGAGGCATATCGCCGAAATGGCGGATATGCAGCAGTTGAAAAGGCATTCAAAATGTCTCAAACAGAAATTGTTGACGAGGTAAAGAAAAGTGGTTTACGGGGCCGTGGAGGTGCAGGTTTTCCTACAGGAATGAAATGGAGCTTTCTGGCTAAGCCCGAAGGTGTTCCCCGCTATCTTGTTTGTAATGCCGATGAAAGCGAGCCGGGAACTTTTAAAGACAGGTACCTGATGGAATTTCTTCCTCACCTACTAATTGAAGGTCTGATCATTTCATCTTTTGCATTAGGCAGTAACCGCACTTACATTTATATACGCGGTGAGTATGCCTGGATAACAGATATTCTGGAACAGGCAATTGCCGAAGCAAATCAAAACGGTTGGTTAGGACAAAACATTTTAGGCAGTGGTTTTGATTGCCAGATATATGTTCAACGGGGTGCAGGTGCATACATTTGCGGCGAAGAAACAGCATTGATTGAAAGCCTTGAAGGTAAGCGGGGTAATCCGCGTATCAAACCTCCGTTCCCGGCAGTAAAAGGTTTATGGGATTGCCCCACCGTGGTTAATAATGTAGAAACACTTGCGGCAGTAGTTCCAATTATAAATATGGGGGGGGAGGCGTATGCAAAAATTGGTGTGGGAAAATCTACGGGCACAAAATTGATAAGTGCTTGTGGAAACATTAATAAACCCGGCGTATATGAAATCGATATGACGATTAGCGTTGAAGATTTTATTTACAGCGATGAATATTGTGGCGGCATTCCTAATGGTAAAAGATTAAAGGCCTGTATTCCGGGTGGTTCATCTGTCCCCATTATACCTGCTAATCTCTTGTTGAAAACAGCAAAAGGCGAAACACGTTATATGAACTATGAGAGCCTGGCCGATGGTAGTTTTGCTACAGGTTCAATGATGGGTTCAGGCGGGTTTATAGTATTGGATGAAGACCAATGTGTTGTTCGGCATACTCTTACGTTAGCCCGTTTTTATCATCATGAAAGTTGCGGACAATGCAGCCCCTGCCGCGAAGGAACCGGTTGGATGAAACGGGTTTTACATAACATAGAATTTGGAAAAGGTAAGCTGAGTGATATTGACCTGTTATGGGATATTCAACGTAAGATTGAGGGGAATACCATTTGCCCATTAGGCGATGCAGCGGCATGGCCGGTGGCAGCAGCAATCAGACATTTCAGAGATGAGTTTGAATGGCATGTGCTATACCCTGAAGAAAGCCAGATAAGGAATTTTGGACTGGCGCATTATGCTGAGCCATTAGAAGTTACAGCTTCAGTTGCTTAATAATAAATATTGTCTTCTTAAAGGCTAAAGATTGGAGATAGAAATATGGCTGACGAACAAAAACAATTACTCAAAGTAACAATAGACAACATCACCGTAGAAGTTGAGCCGGGAACATCAATTCTTATGGCTGCAAGAAAGATCGGCGGTGATGTTACCCCGCCTGCAATGTGCTACTACAGCAAATTGAAAGGCAGCGGCGGTAAGTGCCGTACCTGTTTGGTGGAAGTAGCTGCGGGTTCTACTACAGACCCACGACCAATGCCTAAACTGGTGGCGAGTTGCCGTACCAATGTAATGGATGGTATGGTGGTTAAAAACTTAACCAGCGAAAAGGTAATTGATGCAAGAAAAGGAGTAGTGGAGTTTTTATTATTGAACCATCCCCTTGATTGTCCTATTTGCGACCAGGCAGGTGAATGTCATCTGCAGGATTTAAGCTACGACCATGGAAGCGCGGGAACCCGTTATGAGTTCCAAAGAAGGTTGTTTGAAAGAGAAGATATCGGTCCGTACATTCAACTGCATATGACGCGTTGCATACTTTGCTATCGCTGTACTTATGTTGCAGACCAGTTAACTGATACACGCGTTCATGGAATTTTAGACCGGGGCGAGCATGCTGAAATTTCAACCTATATTTCTAAAGCTATTGATAACGACTTTAGCGGAAACATGATTGATGTTTGCCCCGTTGGTGCTTTAACCGACAGAACTTTCCGCTTTAAAAATCGCGTCTGGTTCTTAAAGCCGATGAATGCCCACCGCGATTGCGATAAGTGTTGCGGAAGAGTTACATTATGGAACCGGGGCGATGAAGTATTCCGGGTTACTGCTAACAAAGATGAATGGGGAGAAGTGGAGGATGCACCTGATGGTAAACCGGGTTGGATTTGTAATACTTGCCGTTTTGATAAGAAAAATACCGGCGATTGGATAATTGACGGAGTAAGAAAGGTTAACCGCCACTCGGTTATTTCAGCAGGAAAATATACAAACGTGAAAAGGCCACCGGAAGTTTTTGAAAAATTAATGGATCGTACACCCAAACTCCTGCTCGACATACATGATGTAAGTGAAATAAATAAGCCTGAAGTAGATTTGAGCAAGATCAATGGCCCGGCTACAGGCGATGTGTTTAACGAAGGAACTCATGAAATTCCTTTATTAAATACCGAATATTCATCCGAAAAGAGAAGATAATTTTTAAACCTGAATAAATAATGACGCTATTAGCTATAGACTGGGGAATGTTGGTAGAAAAGCTGGTACTTATAGGAGCGATTATTTCTGTTTCGCTGTTAATCGCAATGTATAGTACTTATGCGGAAAGAAAAGTAGCAGCTATACTTCAGGATAGGGTGGGTCCTGATAGAGCAGGGCCATGGGGCATTTTTCAACCATTAGCCGATGGAGGAAAGCTGTTCTTCAAAGAAGAGATTATTCCAAATACCTCTAATAAGTTATTGTTTGTAATGGGACCTTGTCTTGCTATGCTAACCGCTATGATGACAAGCGCTGTTATCCCATGGGGTAATCAAATTCATTTCAATCTTTTTGGGATCGACCGTTATATAAACCTGCAAATAGCGGATATAAATATTGGTGTTCTCTTCATTTTTGGTGTAGTAAGTTTAGGAGTATATGGAATTATGATAGGAGGTTGGGCAAGTAACAATAAGTTTTCGTTAATGGCAGCAATGCGCGGAGCATCGCAGGTTATTAGTTATGAACTGGCAATGGGAATTTCGTTGATTGCCTTGTTAATGCTAACCGGCTCCCTGAGCATGAAAACGATAGTAGAACAGCAAATTCAGGGCAGGTTATGGAATGTTGCTTATCAGCCATTAGGCTTCCTTCTCTTTTTTATATGTGCCTTTGCCGAATGTAACCGTGCACCCTTCGATCTTTCTGAAGCGGAAAATGAACTCAATTTTGGTTACCACCAGGAATATTCGTCCATGAAGCTTGGTTTTTACCTGTTTGCTGAATACATCAACATGTTTATTAGCAGTGTAATTATGGCTACGCTTTACTTTGGCGGTTATGATATGCCTTTTGTAAATGAAGCTAATCTATCAGTAAATGTGGCGGCAATAGTTGGTATTGTTGCACTAATGGCTAAAGTTTTCATTTTCATTTTCATATTTATGTGGGTGCGTTGGACGCTGCCCCGTTTCCGCTACGACCAGTTAATGAATTTGGGATGGAAGTCGTTAATTCCGCTGGCCTTAATAAATATGTTTATAACAGGAGCAGTTATTTTATGGAGGCAGGGATAACGCTTCAAAACTTCTTAATGGGGAGGCTTAAAAAGGCCTTGAACGATTTAGAGTTAAATAAACTTGGTAGGATAGAAGTATAAAAATATTTTTGCAAACGTTTTTTAACAGCTTAAGTGCAGACTGAAGCCTTGGAGTATATATGCAAGCATTAACAAACAGAGGAAAAAGTGTAGAAAGGAAACCAATGACTTTGCTGGAGAGGCTCTACCTTCCGGCAATCTTCAAAGGGATGGCTATAACCTTCAGTCATATTTTTAAGAAAGTACCAACAATACGTTACCCCGAACAAAAGCGTCCTTTTGCTAAAGTTTCGAGAGGATTGCAAGTACTAAACAGGGATGAGGAAGGCCGTGAAAGATGTACTGCGTGCGGGCTATGCGCAGTAGCCTGCCCTGCTGAAGCAATTACAATGGAAGCTGCAGAGCGTCAACGGGGCGAAGAGCATTTATACCGCGAAGAAAAGTATGCCGCTAAGTACGAAATAAATATGCTGCGATGTATATTCTGCGGATTGTGTGAAGAGGCTTGCCCTAAAGATGCAATTTATTTAAGTGAAACTTTTGCGCCTTCCAATTTGCAGCGCAAAGGATTTATATATGGTAAAGAGGATTTGCTGATACCAAACCCTCTCACCCATCCTGAAGAATATAATAAGGCAAAAGGGGAAAAAGCACCAACAACAAAATAACTCCTTTCCTTACCAATTGTAACACATGAGTACAACTGAAATTCTATTCTGGTTCCTATCTGTTTTGGCTTTGGTCGGTGCTACCATGGTTCTTATTAGTAGAAATCCTATTCACAGTATTTTATGGCTGATCGTTGTATTCTTTGCAATTTCAGGGCACTACATTTTACTAAATGCCCAGTTTCTTGCTATCGTTAACCTTATAGTTTACGCCGGAGCAATCATGGTACTTTTTCTTTTCGTAGTAATGTTAATGAATCTCAACAGCGACACAGAACCTCAAAAGAACAACTGGATGAAGATTGCCGGAGCAATTTCCGGAGGGTGTTTATTGCTGATAATGATAGACGTGGTAAGTGGTTCATCAGATATGCAAAATAAAACTGCGATAGTTAAAGAAGGAAATATTGGTTTAATAAAGGTATTAGGAAAAGTGTTGTTTACAGACTATGTGGTGCCATTTGAAATAAGCAGCGTGTTGTTTTTAAGCGCTATGGTGGGCGCAGTTGTTATAGGAAAGAAAGAAAAGGAGACGCCTAATCCCTAAAGGGTTTGATTGGGTTAAGCGCTTGCCTTGCAGGGAGAAGACAGATTTGAGTTTAATATTTTTAACAAGGGTTCTGATATAAATCATTCTTAAATCCTGTTAGGGATTTAGGGCTTAAAAAGCCCCTTTAGGGGTTGCGGTAAATATGCCAATACAATATTATATAACCTTGTCAATTGTTTTATTCTGCATTGGAATTGTGGGTGTACTTACAAGGCGAAACGCAATTATTATTTTTATGTGCATCGAACTAATGTTGAATGCGGTAAACCTTTTATTAGTTGCATTTTCGAAAATGCATAACGCAGGTGCAGTTGGTTCAGATGCAAACCCGACGGCTGGAGTTGATGGACAATTGTTTGTGTTTTTTATAATGGTAGTAGCAGCGGCGGAAGTTAGCGTTGGCCTTTCCATTATAGTAATGATGTACCGCAATACGCATTCGGTAGATGTAAATTTCTTAAACCGGTTGAAGAATTAGCAGGCTAAAAGTTTAACGCTAAAAGCTTTTAGTAGTTTGCGTTAAGCATTAAGCGTTTAGCAGTCAGCTTAAAAATATGAATCAATTCAGTAATCTTGTTTACTTAGTTCCTTTGTTTCCTTTGATAGGCTTTCTTATTAACGGTCTGGGGCGTAAATCTTTATCAAAACCTCTTATTAGCTTAATAGGTTGTGGAGTTATTTTAGTATCGTTTGCTGTGAGTGTAGGAATATTTTTTGAAGCAAGGCATTTTGGCAATACTCCTGTTATCGTAAACTTATTTGACTTCATAAAAGTTCCGGGTTTCGATATTCCCTTTGGTTTCCAGGTAGACCAGTTGTCTTCCCTTTTCTTATTAATTATAACAGGTGTGGGTTTTTTAATTCATGTTTATTCAACCGCTTACATGCATGAAGAAGCGACCCAACATTATGGGCGCTATTTTTCTTACCTCAATTTGTTCGTCTTCTCAATGTTGTTGTTGGTTTTAGGCGCTAATTACCTTATTATGTTTATAGGCTGGGAAGGCGTTGGCCTTTGTTCGTACCTGTTAATTGGTTATTGGTTTAAAAACAACAATTACAACTATGCTGCCCGCAAAGCTTTTATAATGAACCGTATTGGTGATGTTGGTTTTTTGCTGGGTATCTTTTGGATACTTTCTAAAACAGGGGGAACGCTTACCTATTCACAGGTTTTTGCACAAGCTTCCAGCTTTAGCACTTTCGATGTAACTGCCATTACTATGTTGTTGTTTATAGGTGCAATGGGTAAAAGCGCGCAGATACCTTTATATACATGGCTCCCTGATGCAATGGCCGGTCCTACGCCTGTTTCTGCGTTAATCCATGCGGCTACCATGGTTACTGCCGGTATTTATATGATCGTTCGCAGTAATGTTCTTTATACAATGGCGCCGGCAACACAAACTGTAGTTGCCATAATCGGACTTGCTACAGCCTTTTTTGCCGCCACCATCGCTATTAAGCAAAACGATATTAAAAAGGTGCTGGCTTACTCAACAGTTAGTCAGTTAGGTTATATGTTCTTAGGATTAGGTGTAGGGGCTTATACCGGAGCTGTTTTTCATGTAATGACGCATGCCTTTTTTAAAGCCCTGTTGTTTCTCGGTGCGGGTAGTGTAATTCATGCTATGCAAAACCAGCAGGACATCCGTTATATGGGGGGCATAAAAAAATATATGCCTGTTACACATATTACATTTTTGCTGGCCTGCCTTGCCATTTCGGGCATTCCACCATTTAGCGGGTTCTTTAGCAAAGATGAAATATTGGCTGCGGCTTACGAGCATAATTTAATATTGTGGGTGATAGGAGTTATTACTGCGGGACTTACCGCTTTTTATATGTTCCGTTTATATGCAATGACTTTTTTGGGACGCTTTCGTGGCACCCATGAGCAGGAGCATCACCTCCACGAAAGTCCTTCAGCAATGACTATTCCTTTAATTGTTCTTGCTATATTAAGTGTTGTTGGCGGCTTTGCTGGAATACCAGAAGTTTTTGCATCAAATGCTCATGGTTTGGAACATTTTCTATCTCCTGTAATTGCTCAAAATACTGAAAGTCATCAACTTAATCATGGTACAGAATACATGTTAATGGGCATATCTGTTGCATTAGCGTTAATTGCAATCGTGTATGCATGGTCGCGTTTTAGCAAGAAACCTGAGATTGAAGAAGCAGAAGGTGCGGGAAAACTTCTTGCAAACAAATGGTATGTTGATGAGCTATATGATACAGTTATTAGCAAGCCCCTTTTAGCTTCAGGAAACGTTTTAAAAAATGTAGTGGAAAAGAGCGGGATAGATGGAATTGTGAATGGCGTAGGAAGAGGCATTCAATATGCAGGAAGGCAGATAAGGTTAATGCAAAGCGGACAAGTTGGAAATTATATTTTATTGATGGTATTAAGTATGGTTCTGATGATTTTGCTTGTTTTCTACGGAAACAATCTTAATCCCATCTTTAATATGTTTAAATAATGCAGGTAAAAAAATAGTATGATCCCCGTTTTACTGATTGTAGTTCCCATATTAACAGGCTTCATCACCTTTTTTATACGCGAAGAACGAAGTGCGAAAGCATTTGCATTGTTAAGTTCTGTTGCAACACTTGCAATTGCATTGATGGGGGTACTAATGCAGAATTCCAAACAACTTTCTTTTGATGCCGCCTGGCTGCAAATGTTGGGGAGTCGCTTTACATTATCATTAGACGGAATGGGAAAAATGCTTACCCTTTTAACTGCCATATCTTTTCCAATCATATTTGCTTCAACTTACAATAACAAGTATAAAAATCCCAATGCTTTTTATGGTTTAATGCTTTTAAGCCAGGCAGGGCTATTAGGTGTTTTTTGTTCGTTCGACCTGTTATTGTTTTACTTCTTTTGGGAACTTGCTCTTATTCCTGCATATTTTCTTTGTTCAAAATGGGGAGGAGAGAAAAGGATACCGGTTACTTTCAAATTTTTTATTTACACATTTGCCGGTTCGTTATTAATGCTGGTCGGTATTCTTTACGTTAACTTTCGAACTCCTGAACATTCGTTTGCCATATCTTCTTTACGAAATTTGAATTTAGGAGTAAAGGAAGAGAACTTCATTTTCTGGCTGTTCTTTATAGCCTTTGCTATAAAGATGCCGATCTTCCCTTTTCATACCTGGCAGCCAGATACATATGAGCAGGCACCTACTGCTGTAACTATGGTTTTAAGCGGGGTAATGGTAAAAATGGGTGTGTTTGCAGTTATCAGGTGGTTGTTACCCATGTTTCCTGATGCCTCGTACAGGATGGCGGATATAGTTATGATACTCGCGGTTATTGGGATGATATATGCAAGTCTTATTGCCATTCAGCAGGATGATATGAAGAGGCTGGTCGCTTATTCTTCTATTGCTCACATTGGGTTAATGGGTGCGAGCATGTTTACAAACAATGCCGGGGGTATTCAGGGTGTAATTTTTCAGATGTTTGCGCATGGGATAAATGTGCTTGGGTTATGGATTGTGGTTGATGTAATTGAGCAACAGCTTGGTACCCGAAAGTTTAGCCAGTTGGGCGGACTTGCGCAAAAGGCGCCAACACTTGCTATCTTATTTGTCGTAATGGCTCTTGCTAATGTTGCACTACCACTTACCAATTCATTTATCGGCGAGTTCTTGATGTTTAATAGTGTGTTTGGACATAATCCATGGTTAGGCGCTGCTGCATGTATTAGCATTATATTAGCTGCTGTTTACACCTTGTGGATGGTTCAAAAAATTTTTTACGGTGAGGTGAGAGAAGCCGAAAGCAGAGAGCTGAAGGTTCCGGTAAATACACAACTAATGCTGGTGATTTTAGCAGTAATGGTAATTGCTTTTGGAGTGTACCCACAACCCATGATAAACCTTACAAGCGATACTGTTTCAAAGTTAATAGCACAAATAAAATAGCAGACGAACCCCGACTTATGAACACAATAATACTTTCGGCAATTTTTGGGGTAGTAATGATGTTTACAGGCATTTTCGTTGAAAACAAATCTGCTTACAGGCACATTGCTGCTATTGCTTTATTGTTGTTGCTGGGTTTTAATATCGCAGAAAGTGGCCACTATAATATATTTAAAATAGATACTGGATACTTTCTTCATTTTGAAAAATTTGGGTTGCTGTTTAACAGCGTCTGTATTTTTTCAACACTCATTTATGTATTACTTAGTGGCAGGGATATTGAAAAAGTGGGGAAGAATGTCGCCGAAAGTTTTGCACTGATATTTTTTGTTTTATGTGGTGTCGGCATCTCCACTTCTTATACGAACTTACTGATGTTATTTCTTGGGATCGAAATAATTTCAATTCCGTTATATATCCTTACAGGCAGCGAAAAAAGAAATTTAAAAGGTAACGAAGCATCCTTAAAGTATTTTTTAATGGGGTCTTTCTCAACAGGTATTATGTTGATGGGCATTGCTATGCTTTATGGGAGCGGAGGTTCGTTTCTGGTTGAAAAATTAAGTGTTGCCCGGTTGTCTTACCTTGAAGCATTAGGTATGCTCCTTATCTTTTTTGCTTTATCTTTTAAAGTTTCAGTAGCTCCTTTTCATTTCTGGACACCCGATGTTTATGATGGCGCTCCCACAGTATTTACCTCGTTTATGGCAACGGTAGTAAAGGTTGCAGGCTTTGCGGCCTTCATCCGTTTATTTGAAAGTCGTTATGGAAGTATGGGCGGACAAACAGAACATCTAATAGCTTTGGCGATTATTTTAACGCTGGCTTTTGGTAATCTGACAGCGGTATTTCAACAAAGTGTAAAACGTATGCTTGCGTATTCAAGTATTGCTCAGGCAGGTTTTATGATGTTTGCTTTATTTGCTGTAAATGATACAGCAAAGGAAGGATTGCTGTTATATGCTGCCGCTTATTCGTTAGCTACCATCGGCATTTTTGCAGTACTGGCTAAAATGGATGACATGACTTTTGAAGGTTTTAACGGCCTTGCAAAATCACAGCCTTTAATTGCAGCTTTGGTTGCCATATTTTTATTGTCACTTGCAGGTATTCCATTAACAGCAGGTTTTTTTGCTAAATACTATATGCTTTCGGCTATCGTAAAAACAGGTAGTTATTTAGGGCTGGTAATTATTGGAGTTTTGTTTGCTGCAATAAGTGCATATTATTATTTCAAAGTTATACAGGCAATGTATTTTAAAGAAGGTGAGGAAATAGCTTTTGCGCCTGTTACCTTAACCTTTAAATACTTGCTATTAGGTGTAGCTGTAGTTATTGTAGTGTTAGGGATTTATCCAAACGCCTTACTTAGCTTACTTTATTTCTAAGAACGTCATTTCTAAAAACTTCTTTAGCTTCCTGATTTGTGTTCGCCTTTCTTATCTTTATATGATAAGAATAGTTTAATGAAAACTTCAGATACCCTTTCGTTATCGTATCGTACAGTAAAAAGCAACAGGTTGCGTACTGGCATTACTGTAACCATCATTGCTTTAGGTATAATGGCATTAATAGGCATTATAACTGCTATTAAAGCGATGAACCAAAGCCTCAAAGAAAATTTTTCAATATTAGGTGCAAATGCTTTTAGCATTCGTTACAAAGGAATGAACATAAACATCGGCGGTCGAAAAAGTAGGGTAAAGCAATATAAGCGGGGTGAGAAGAAAGATAAAACTTCAAATGTTGGTAAAAGCATTACTGAAGATCAGGCAATACTTTTTAAAGAGAATTATAAGTTTCCTTCATTGGTAGGCATCCAGTTAGGTGGTCCCAGACAATTAATCGCGAAATATGAAAATTTAGAAACAACACCACAGGTTTCAATATCAGGAGGCGATGAAAGCTTCTTAACTATAAATGGTTATTCGTTACAGGCAGGTCGAAACTTCAGCCGGTTAGATGTTGAAACAGGAAGAAATGTATGTTTGCTGGGCAGTGACATTGCTAAAAAACTGTTTCCAAAAAAACAGGAAAATTCAGTCGATAAGATTATAAGGGTAGGTAATTTGCCTTACAGGGTAATTGGTCTTTTAAAGGCAAAGGGAGCAAGTGTTTTTATGCAAATGGATAAACTGATTGTAACGAGCCACACTAACGTTAAGCGCTTACCCGGCGCCTCCGCTTCTTATACCATAAATGTAATGGTTGATGATGTAAGCCAGCTTGATCCTGCAATAGGTGAAGCAACCGGAACCTTAAGGGCAATAAGAAGATTACAGGTAAGCGATAGTGATAATTTTTTTATAGATAAAAGCGACACTGTTGCCGAAACAATGATTTCGTTATTAGGAAGCATTTCCGGTTCGGCAGGCGCTATTGGGCTTATAACTTTAATCGGCGCAGCCATAGGCTTAATGAATATAATGCTGGTGGCAGTAACCGAACGAACGAAAGAAGTTGGCCTGATTAAAGCGTTAGGAGGCACGCGGAAAAGTATTCGAAATCAATTCCTGTTTGAGTCAATCATTATTAGTTTGCTTGGTGCTGTATTTGGGATCGTTTTGGGGGTATTGGTTGGCAACCTGTTTTCAATGTTATTGGGAACCGGTTTCGTTGTGCCTTGGGGATGGGTTATAACAGGTATTATTATTTGCAGTCTCGTAGGGCTTGCTGCAGGTTTATGGCCTGCTATTAAAGCTTCTAAATTAGATCCTATTGTCGCGTTGCGGTACGAGTGAATGCAGCAGAACAAATAAGGCCGCCGTTCTACCGGCAGCCTTATTTGTATTAAATCATAAAATCCTGTTCCTTATCTTTTAGGATCAAGAGCCTCTGAAATTCTATCTAACGCATCCAGTAAATGTGCCTTGCTGCCTGCATCTTTATATGCAGGTAATGCTGTTTTGATTTCTAATGCTATTGAACGCAATTGTGCTTTAGCAATAGACATTGCATCGTTAGTTTTACTGAACGAAACAGGTGCAGCACCAGATGACCTTGTTGTTGTTGCTATAGTAAAAATGTTATCAGCAGGCGGGTTAACAATACTGATTAATTTTTCAATAAAAGATTTCTGCAGGTTTCTCCGGTAAATATCAATGGGTTGGCGTGTGTTTACCTCATTTAAAATACCCTTCCTAAGATCGTTCATCATTTCAGTTGCGGTGTAAGCAGTTGTGCTTTCTGCTTCAAATCGTAATAGTTTAGAAAACGTGCTTGCACTCAGCAACCGGGTAAGGACCTGGTCTTGAACAGTGCTGATAGTAGTTAACTTATTATCACCCGTCAGATTTGTGATATTACTATTAACTAACCATTTAGGCGTTTTAAATAATTGTTCCTGCAAAAAGCTCATTGCTTCCTTTTGTTTTGCTTTGTTTACATATTCAAGTACCACACCTTGTTGTTCTACTGTTTTTGGAGTGGTCATTATGCCACCTATATTTTTAGCTGCATGCCCCATGTATCTTCCAAACTGGCTAACTACCTGGCCGTACAATTCATCTAAAGTTGTATAATCTTTATTTGCTTCTTTGCTCCATTCAGGAAGTTTAACAATTATGCGCTGAAGATTTTTTATTCCGTAAGCGCCTGCTTTCATGGCATTATCACCCAGGTCTTCATTTTGCGCCCGGGGATCATCAGGATCTATTTCGGTACCAAACCAAAGGCGCTTATCTTTCAACTTCTCCATGGTTAATTTATTCAAAATAGGTGTTTCAGCTTCAGGTGTCTTTGCCTGCGGAAACCAGCGATAACCCCATTCAATAGCCCATTTATCGTAGTCACCTATCCTAGGAAATAAACCTTTTTCAGAAATGTTATCTTCAGGCTGAGCTACATAATTAAAACGTGCATAATCCATAATAGAGGGTGTATGGCCATTAGCTTCTACCCATGATTTGTTGCGCAAATTTTCTACCGGAACCGAAGAAGATGATCCGTAATTATGGCGCAAACCAAGCGTATGACCCACCTCGTGCGAGGATACAAATCGAATTAACTGGCCCATTAATGAATCAGGGAATTTAGTTGTTCTTGCACGTGGATCCACTGCAGCAGCTTGTATCAAATACCAATTACGAACAAGGCTCATCACATTGTGATACCAGTTAATGTGAGATTCCAAAATCTCTCCTGATCTTGGATCATGAACGTGAGGACCACTTGCATTAGCAACATCCGAAGGCTTATAAACAATGGCAGAATATCTTGCATTTTCAATGCTCCATGATGAATCAGTTACCGGGGCTGGTTTAGCCATAATTGCATTTTTAAATCCCGCTTTTTCAAATGCCGCCTGCCAGTCGTTTACTCCTTGAATAAGATAGGGAACCCATTTACGTGGTGTAGCCGGATCAATGTAATAAACTATGGGATGAGCAGGTTCTACCAACTCGCCGCGCATGTATTTTTCCACATCCTGCGGCTTAGGTTCTAATCTCCATCGCGTAATCACTGCTACCTTTTCAATGCCTTGAGAGTTAGCATCAAAATCAGTATAACCGGTAGCAAAATAACCTACGCGCGGGTCGTATAAGCGAGCCTGCATTGGCCGGGCAGGCAAAAGCACTATAGAACTATTTAATTCGTAAGTAGTTGGTGAGCCGCCCGTAGGCAGGCTAAAAGAAGATACTACAGCCTGGCCGGGTGCAGGAACGGGTGTTCTGATATAAGTTTTAACTGTTTTAATTTCTACGTTGGCGGCAAACGTGCTTACACCAATTATATAAGAGTTAGCGCTTTGAAACTGGCTTAGACCTAAAGATCGTTTTGTACGTGAGTCAAAAAATAAAACATCATTATCAGACGATAAATAATCTGTTGCATCTACAACAGAACCTCTTGTACCTGTAAGAGAGTCTTTTGCAAAAGCTTTAATATCGAAAGCAGCAACAATTGGCTGAAGGTTAGAATTTCTTACGGACTGAAACATACCTGCAGAATCTCTCCCTACTTCCTGATATGAAATACTTCTTAGAAAAATTTTATTGTTTTGACTTTTTTCAAACGAGATAACATTATCACCTATCTGATCGCCCGCATAACCCAAAAAGCCCGCACGTGATCCTGCTGCAGATTTTGATATTCGATTTACCACAAGCATTTCTCTGTTTAAAACTGAGTCCGGTATTTCAAAATAATATTTGTCATCAACAAAGTGAACAGTAAAAAGTCCTTTAGTTGTTTTCGCTTTAGAAGTTATTACTTCTTTGTACGACTTTGGACCCGTTCTCGATGTTGATCCTCCTCCTATTACCGGCATACCGGTAGGTGAACCTGATGCAGGAGTTCCACTTGGTGGCACACTTGGCCTTTGTGGTCTTTGCGCAATAGAAGCCCCAACACCTGCCAATAGCAGAAGCGTTAGTATACATTTTTTCATAAGTTTAAATCTATTTTAAAGGTTGGCGAAGTTAAGAAAGGGCGGGTTTTAATGGCGTTAAAATAATTAGCCCGGAAAAAAAGTAATATAGAACGGGTAATTTTTAGGGTAGCGTTTTAAATAGTTTATCACGAGATATTTGCCTGAAAGGTTTTATTAAAAAAAGCAGGTAAATTATAGTTCTGCTGGCCTAAAACTTGCATAATTTTAAATATTAATAACCTAATAAGAACGATTGCTAAAAATATTGCTTCATTTATTTGGCTAATAAAAAAATTGTAGCAACCTTTCATTATTAAGTCATTATTTTCATTAGAATTGCATACCATTTAATTTCATTTTTTTAAACAAATTTTCAAACGTAAAAAAAACCCATCATGGCCGAAACAAAACCTGCTGCTACAGTAAAAAGCACAACTACAGCTACGACTAATGTTCAACCAACCAGATCCCGCAATTCAATTGCATGGATAGCGCCATTACTATGTATTGTTTTCGGATACGTTATTTGGCGTTTTGTACTTGGGGCAGATGCTAATTTCACTAATCCGGACAAAGCCGGAGGATTTTGGCCTAAACATGAAGGACCTAAAGGAAGTCTTACCCGAATGTACGAAGGTGGTATTATTGTACCTGTTCTCATTGGATGTTTTTTAATCGTTATCACTTTTTGCGTCGAAAGAATGTTGACAGTATCGAGAGCTACCGGCAAAGGAAATATTGCTGAGTTCATTAGAAAAGTACAATTTCATTTAGCTAATAAGGATGTTGACAAAGCGCTTGCAGAATGCGACAGGCAAAGAGGCTCTGTTGGTAATGTAATGAAAGCAGGTTTACGCAAGTATAAAGATATGATCGGTAATACCGAGCTTGATACGGACCAGAAAGTACTGAACATCCAAAAAGAAGTTGAAGAAGCAACTGCACTCGAACTGCCTATGCTGGAGAAAAACCTGGTATTTCTATCAACTATGGCTTCTGTAGCTACTTTGATCGGTCTGTTAGGAACTGTTATAGGTATGATAACTGCATTCTCTGCTTTGGGCGAAAGTGGTGGGGGCGAGGCGGCACAAAAACTGTCAGTAGGTATTTCTGAGGCATTGTACAATACGGCATTGGGTATAGGTACATCTGCTGTTGCAATTATAATGTACAACGTGTTTACTACAAGAATTGACGGTATCACATTTGGTATTGATGAGTCAGGTTTCACTTTAACCCAAAGTTTTGCTGCTAATTACAAATAAGCAATATTTTTTTATGAAAATATTGAAATCCTGCATCTATATAATTGAATTAAAATTAAAATAATGGCAAGACCTAAAATAGCCCGCAAGAG
>MWYU01000076.1 GCA_002050375.1 Chitinophagales bacterium 62-2 | reverse complement strand
ATGTGTGCATCATAGGGATTCCACGAGCCATGTGTAGTTCCTGTTTCTGTACCGGTGTATCCGGCAAACCAACCCGGGTCTAAAACAATGGTTATGTCGCCGGAACGCTTAGCGTTGTAGCTATTTTTTATTCTCTTTGCCAACTCATCAGGAAGTCCTGCTTCGCCGATCTTATTATTATCGACAACATAAGACACAGTAGGTTGATCTCTTAAAAAATTTACGATATCTTTTCTTATGGCTTCTTTGTTGAGCTTGTTCTGTGCTATTATTTTATTATTAAGGTTCACCTGCGAATTGCCAAAACTGATAACTATATCTTTTGCATTGAAAGTTTTTTCGAGTGCAGCGTTCAAATCTTTTAGCACCTGGCTGCCACCCCAATAGCCCGCAGGAATTTTATTATCAATCAAAAAATTTGGGTTATGTGCAGCGCCGTGGTCGGCAGTAAGAAAAACGGTATAAGTTCCTTTGCCAACTTTAGCATCGAGGTAAGTGAACAAGTCAGCAAGATCATTATCTAAACGCAGGTAAGTATCTTCCACTTCTATTGCATTAATCCCGAATTTATGCCCGATGTAATCAGGTGATGAAAAACTTACTGCTAAAAAATCGGTTACCATGTTTTTTCCGAGTTGTTCATTTTCGATTGCTGCTTTTGCCACGTCAAGAGTAAGGGAATTACCGTAGGGCGTAGAGCGAATAATACCATAATTATTATTGGTAAATAAGGCTGATGTTTTTACAGGGAACGTTGAGGTTGTACTGGTTGAAAACTTTCCTTCGTAACGGTTATTATCGGAAGAACTTTGGACATACGTTTTAATGTCGTACAAAGTGTTCCAATCCTGCTTTAAATATTTTTCCGGCAATTTCTGATCGTTAAATTTCTTGAGCCATGCTGGCAAGTCCTTCATATAATAAGTACTGGTTATCCAACTGCCGTTAACATCATCAAACCAGTAAGCAGCGTTTGCAGTATGACCTGCAGGCAAAATACTGCCCCTGTCTTTTAATGAGATACCAATAACTTTTGAGCGAAAATTAGTGGCGAGTTTAAGTTCGTCTGTAATAGTGCTTGCGAGTAAATTTCGTGGAGACATCAGGCCTGCATCAGAAGGGCTGCCCACGGTTTGAACGGTTGTATCTTCAGTACAATACATACTTTCACCCGTTGCCTGAATAATAAAATCGTTACCGGTAATTCCGTGTATTGCGGGGACAGAACCTGTATAAACTGTACTGTGCCCAATAGCCGTAACTGTAGGAACGTAATCTATATAAGTGTTCTCGCAGGTGAAGCCTTCATTCAATAACCGCTTAAAACCATTTTGCCCGTAGCGGTCGTAATAGCGGTACAGGTAATCCCACCGCATTTGATCCACTACTATACCCACTACTAATTTCGGACGTGGTAAG
>MWYU01000162.1 GCA_002050375.1 Chitinophagales bacterium 62-2 | reverse complement strand
ACTTTTTGTTGGTGCATTAATTTATTTTGTAGCAAATATCCATCGATTATTAGTAAACATTGGGGGTAATGGAAATAGCTTTCTTGCCAAGTTGCGATTAGGGTTAAGAGCCATTGAAACAGAGACAGGTCACTTACCCGTTCAGGTTACTAAACTAAATGAAACTCTTACCAACACCGGTGCAGGGTTGAAAGTAGTGAACGGGCATTTGGAAGGAACCATACAAGCTGCTTTAAAACAAAAAAACATCTAACCATGCCTGAAGCCGTTTATATTTTATGGATTGTTGTGTTAGCCGTTGCCTTAATATTATTTCCTTTTATTGTTAGGCTATTGCATAAAACTCTCCATGCAGCAAAAAACATTGAGCGTTATTTAAGAGAGATGAAAGAAGCCGGTTTGGGTATTGCAAATAATACCGGTCATATAACTGCTTTAGACAGCACCATTGAAGTAGCTACCGGCATATTAGGCAGCGCCGGAAACATAAACACTAACGCCGAAACTATTAAAACAGTAATGGCCGACAGGTCAGCCAAATTTAATTGATATGGGAGATTATTTATTCATAGCTACGCTTATTGTTGTTGCACTTGTTGTGCTGGTATTAGTGATTTACCTTACCGGAGTAATCATCTATTTATTTAAGGCTGCGGGGCATTTAAAAGAACTTGCAGGTGGCTTGCAAAAGATAGAAGATGATACAGCACCTTTAGCAGGTAAGCTCACTACGATCAATGGAGCATTGGGGCAGTTGCATGGTGGCTTAACATCAGTCAATTCTCATCTTGGTTCTATTGCAAAAGTGTTGAAATTGTAAGAGGTTGAATAAAATGAATGAAAGGATTTGAATTAAAGACAAAAGATGACCATTGGTTTGCAGATAAAGTGATTGCGACGCAAGGATGATGCTATGAAAAATGAATGCTGGTATCAAAATAAATTAAGACAAATAAGATAGCGGTACATTCAGTGTTATAATTAACGATTGGTAAATAAATAACTATGTGTTTTAAAAATCTTCCGATAGAGTTTGATGAACAAGGCAACGCTACATTAAAAGAAGGTGTAAGTAATCCTTACTCTTATGAGGTTGTCGACCTCGGAAAAAATGAAGATAAGCTGAAAGACCTTTTGGGTAAAAACGGATTTTTAAAGAACGTGGATTACGACCCGGTAACACGTATAGCTGGTGCACTCGCTTTTCATAGCGTGGTTGATTTGGAAAATAAAAAGGTTATTTCTTCCAATTCAATGGCAACATTATTTAGGGGATATGAAATTATTTTAAAAGGCAGAAGTCCTTTAGATGCGGCTTATATAAGCAGCAGGGCTTGTGGTGTTTGCGGTGGAGTGCATTCAACTGTTTCGGCGCTTGCTATCGAAATGGCTTTGGACATTAAGCCGCCACCACTTGCTATAGTAA
>MWYU01000237.1 GCA_002050375.1 Chitinophagales bacterium 62-2 | reverse complement strand
GCATACGCCCTTTAATGTGCAGAACAGACCTGGTTGGATGCGGGTAGATACCTATGCACAAGGTATGGTGGCTAATTGGGGAGCACATTATTTTGATGTGGCTCAATGGGCTAATAATTCAGAGTATTCAGGCCCTGTAGAAATTGAAGGTGCAGGCATGTTTCCTAAAAGCCTTTGGAATACAATGATCAATTTTGACATAACCTATCGCTATGCAAATGGCGTGATACTTACCTGTAAGCAAACACCCACCAGTAAACCTTCTATCAAATACACAGGTTCCAATGGCTGGATATTAGTGGATGGATTTCCCGGAACGATTTCGGCAAGTGATCCTAAAATAGCTGAATTAAAACCCATGAAAGGCACGTTGGATTTATCTGCCACACTATGGGATAAAACAGATTTTATTAACGCGATTAAAGAGAACAGGCCAACACTCGAACCCATTGAAGTGGGACATCGTTCTATTTCTATTTCTCAAATCGGTTTGATCGCCTGCCAGACAGGAGAAAAATTAAAATGGGATCCTGAAAAAGAGATATTCATAGGAAACAATGCTGCTAATGCTTTGCTGGCTTCACCTCTTGCAAGAAAGGAATGGATTGTGTAAAATATTTAAGCAATTAAACATGAGAACTGTTATCTTTTTGCTACTGCTGTTATGCTGTTTTTTTGAGAAGACTTTTTCTCAAAAAGTGAAAAATAATTTTTTCGCATTGCATAATATTATACGCGGAGATTCTATATACAATACGTTCGATAAACAAGTATCGTTAATAAAAAGCACAGGCTACGATGGCATTGAAATCAACCAGGTTGAAAGTTTTGAAGGAATGAAAGAAGCGCTGGATAAGCACAGTTTTAAAGCCTCTTATTTCTATGTGAAAATTAATCTTGACACACCGTATATAGATAAACGCGTGAAAGGATATATCCGTCAGCTAAAAGGAAGTAAAACTATTATTGCGCCTTTTATCATTAGTAACTCAAGACTTACACCAGGTAATGGTAAGGCAGATACTTTGGTAGTACAGCTTATGCAGCAGTTAGCAGATTGGGCAAAGCCATCAGGTTTGCAGGTAGCAATCTATCCTCATTTAGGTTTTTATGTTGAGCGGACCGATCATGCATTAAGGCTTGTACAATCAATCCATCGAAAAAATGTTGGCCTGTCTTTTAATCTCTGTCACTGGCTTGCAACTACCGGGCTTAAGGAAAGAAGCCAGCTCAAACCACACTTAAAAGAATTGCGGTCTTATTTAAAAATGATCACAGTGTGTGGCGCAAACGATGTCATCAGTAAAAATAAAAACGTATGGGATGATTATATTCTTCCTCTGGGAGAAGGAACATTTGATACTTATCCGCTCTTAAAATATTGTATAAAAGATTTGAAGATTAAAGTGCCTATTGGTGTACAATGCTAT
>MWYU01000070.1 GCA_002050375.1 Chitinophagales bacterium 62-2 | reverse complement strand
GTTGCCGGGCTAGTTGATTTCTAACAGTAATCAGGTGGGGAAAACGTTTAGGAAAACAGCGTTTTAGGTGTAAAAATTGCGGCATTTTATTCACTCGCAATGCACCTGAACAACGACTTGAAAATCGTTTTGTTTGGTTCAGGAAGTGGATATTGAACGTCAGACCTATAAAACTTTAAAGCCGGGACAGCAGCCTTTGTAAACGTACTTCGCAAAGAATATTTTATACCTTTTAGAACAGTCTCCTGAAGTTAAAATAATCAAACACAATAGTGTTCACCTTAGAATAGATGCCACATATTTCAAACGGGTTTGTCTGGTGTGTTATCAGGATAACGAAGATGGCTATACTCAACTCATCAGAGTTACAGATGAAGAACATTATACTGAAATCAACGAAGATCTTGACAATATTATAAAGCGGGGGAGTGCAGATAGAAAGTATTACTACTGATGGTCATAAAAGTGCTCTTAAGGCTATCAGAAAAGCTTTGGGGCATATTAGGAATAATAAATGAGTTTGTCACCAACCATTTAATTACTAGTGATATTAGGGTGGCATTTTGAATGCCGGCTAAGTGGTTGAAGCCAAAAGGTCTTATGTCTCATTGCATAGATCTCGCACCGGATGAATCTTCTAAAATTCACAGGGCCATACTCAGGAAAGCCCTTTTACTACCTATTTTTTATTCTTCTCTTAATGTTTAATCTGGTATAAACCCTTGTAGAAATATTGACCTTTTTACGGTAGGGTTTGACACTTCACCATCATGTGAGCCTTAAAGTTTACCTCTATTTTTGTACAAATCCTCCTATGAAAACTGTTACTCTATTACTATTTCTATTTCTATGCTTTGTTATGAAAGCGGAAGCCAGGAATTATTATTTATCAAGTTCCACAGGTAATGATAACAGAACAGCTACTGAAGCTCAAAACCCCGCTACTCCGTGGCAAACCTTAGATAAAATCAACTCACAGCAACCTGTTGCTGGCGATATTGTACTACTTAAAAGAGGCGATACATTTTACGGATTTATACAAGCTGAAAGGCCGGGAACAGCAGCTAATCCAATTTTATTCGGAGCATACGGCACAGGAGCCAACCCGATAGTAACAGGCTTTACAACAGTAACATCATGGACTAACTTAGGGGGTAATATTTGGGAGAGTACAAACGCATTATCTGCTGCTAATTCCGAGAGACGTAATATGGTTCTTATTAATGGAGTTAATACTGGTATGGGTCGTTATCCAAATACAGGTTACTTTACTTTTCAAAGTCATAACGCCAGTACTTCAATTACGAGTTCTTCCGTAAACTCTTCAACAACCAACTGGACAGGAGCGCAGATGGTAATTAAAACCAGTCACTTTACTTTAGATAGAACATCAATTACTGCACATTCAGGAGGTACATTAACTCATTCAGGTGGATTAAGCCA
>MWYU01000755.1 GCA_002050375.1 Chitinophagales bacterium 62-2 | reverse complement strand
AACAATAATCATTATGTGCACATGAACGAAGGTGTACATTGCATGATTGAAGCTACCCCTGAAAATAACTTTATGCCTGCTGCTGCTGATATAGCTCCCCACATACCCGGTGCAACTCTTTTATGCTTATGCTCGCCTCAAAATCCAACCGGCACAACCTTCGCAAGAGAGGAGCTTGAAAAAATTTGTGACCTCGTGCTTGAAGAGAATAAAAAAAGAAGTGACAATGAAAAGAAATTGTACATCATGTTCGATCAAATGTACTGGACCCTTACTTTCGGTAAGATCGAACATTATAACCCTGTAGTTCTTCGTCCTGAATTGAAAGACTATACTGTTTTTATAGATGGCATCTCTAAAGTTTTTGCGGCAACCGGAGTACGTGTGGGATGGTCTTTCGGTCCGGCCAATATTATTGCAAAAATGAAAGCCATATTAAGTCATTTAGGTGCATGGAGTCCAATGGCCGAACAAAAGGCAACAGCAAAATACCTGGTGCAAAAAGAAAATATACAAAGCTATTTGAAGCACTTTAAAGCAGAACTGGAAGAAAGGCTCGAACGTATTTACGAAGGTTTAGTAAAACTAAAGAATGAGGGATTTTTAGTTGATGCCGTGGCTCCCCAAGCTGCCATTTATCTTACCGTCCGTTTCAATCTTAAAAGTAAAACAACGAAAGAAGGCAAGACTTTAGAAAATCAGGGCGATGTTACTTCTTACCTGTTAAGTGAGGCCAAACTTGCTGTTGTACCTTTTTACGCCTTTGGTGCAGGTAAAACTTCCAGTTGGTATAGATTAAGTGTGGGTACTTGCAAAAAAGAAGAGATTGATGATATGCTTTCTCATTTAAGGACAGCCTTATCCGGATTGAAATAGTCATATAACAAAAACAGGAAAGGGATGTTTACAAACCCTTTCCTGATCTATATTTTCTGCCTTATCAATTTTTATTTGAGATAAATTGAAAAGGTTTTAGTCTATTTTTCTTTACGAGCTTTTCGATAAGATTTGCCTTTTGTATAATCTTGTACCGATTTAAATCAAGTATTTCGTTTGCAACACAAAAATTAGGAAAGGACTCAACAATAAAAAGTAATTCGTGCAGTTGTTCTACCTCGTGCTCCAATTCTTTCGGATCAGGCGAGTTTTTTTTCGTTAATAGCAGCAAGTCTCTGTTAGCTTTCATTATACCGGTTTAATCAGAATGAAGGATAGACTATTATATAAAAATCAAAACCTAAACTATCCAACCGGTTTCTTATATACTCCCGGACACCCACATTTTTTATTGCCCCCTGACTTTCCCATAACTCCGCATCCGGTAAAAGTTATTGTTAATCCCAAAAACAATAAAATCGATATTTGATTAAGTTTTTTCATAAATAGCTACCCGAAGCTAATAATTTATTTATAAAGAAAGAGCAGAAATTTTAGTGGAAAACAAATTTAACAGTACCATTCTTGTTGCTCCATTAGACTGGGGGTTAGGGCATGCGACGCGGTGCATTCCCCTTATAAGGCACCTACAACTACTTGACTGTGTAGTGATTATAGCAGCCGAACGGGCGCAGGAAAACCTTCTGAAGCAGGAATTTCCACTTCTTGAATTTGTGTACCTGCCCGGTTATCGTATTAAATATACACGCAACAAATATTTTTTTTTATTCACAATAATATTGCAACTACCTAAAATTTATAGCGCAATCAGGAAGGAAAAGAAATGGTTGAACAACTTTATAAATGAACGACCTGTTGATGCAGTAATTTCTGATAACAGGTATGGTTTATCGCTCGCTAAAGTTCGGAGTGTGTTTATTACTCATCAGTTAATGGTAAAAGCTCCGTTTGCCTTAGTGGAGAAAATTATACAGAAATTAAATTACAAGTTCTTAAGTAAATTTTCTGAATGTTGGATTCCGGACGAAGAAGGTAAAGTAAATTTTGCAGGAAGGTTATCCCATCCAAAAACTCTTCCATCAAAATCTGTTACTTATTTAGGTGGATTGTCAAGATTTGAAAGAAAAGAAGTACCTGTGAAATATGATCTGCTGATAGTTCTTTCAGGGCCGGAACCCCAAAGGACGATCTTCGAAAATATCATGCTTTCTGAAGTCAAAATGTTTCGGGGAAAAGTTCTGATGGTAAGGGGGCTTCCGGGAGAAGCAAATATCTTACCCTTTGCAAAACATGTGACTATAAAAAATCATCTATCAGCCACAGAGATGGAAATGGCATTTAATGCAAGTGAATACATAATAAGCCGTACCGGTTATACAACAGTGATGGACATTTGTAAGCTTAAGAAAAAAGCAATACTAATTCCAACACCCGGCCAAACTGAGCAGGAATATCTCGCCGATCATCTTTATAAGCAGGGCTGGTGCTTAACGATAAACCAGCATGAGTTTAGCCTTACCAAAGCCCTTTCGCAGGCGATGACTTTTCCATTTAAAATTCCGGCTTTGAATATGGATTATTATAAAAAGATCGTCGAACAATTAGTTACCAGCTTGCACCACCACTAATACTTTCACATACTTTTGCACCTTAAATTTTAGTGTGAGTAATACGCGAAAAGCACATGCAGCCGTTTTAGCCACAAACATTTTATTTGCTTCTAATTACAGCATTATTAAATTTATTACTCCATCAGTTGTAAAACCGTTTGGACTTAATGTTGTAAGAGTTCTTGGATGTATCGTATTGTTTTGGGCAATGTATTTATTTAAATCATCAACCGCTACTATTCAAAAGAAACATATACCAAGGTTTATTCTTTGTGCAGCAACTGGTATTGCTATCAATCAAACGTTTTTTATAAAAGGATTATCTCTTACTATGCCAATACATGCGTCTTTACTTATGTTGGCCTGTCCGATTTTTATCACATTTATTGCTGCATGGCTTTTAAAAGAGGTCATTACTTTTAAAAAAATACTCGGGCTAATAATTGGGATTGCCGGATCGGTGATATTGATTTCAATCAAAGAAAACTCATCCGGGGGATCGGATATATTATTAGGAGATCTGATGATTTTAGTTAATGCTGTTTCATATGGATTTTACATGGTAATAGTAAGGCCATTAATGGAGGCGTACAGCCCCATACATGTTATGCGATGGGTTTTTACATTAGGCACCATAATGATACTTCCATTTGGGTGGCAACAGTTTATGGAAGTTGATTGGCCGGCGTTACACCCGCAGGAAGTAGCTGCAATTATTTATATAGTAATTGGAGGAACCTTTCTTGCTTATTTTTTAAATATTTATGGAATTAATCACCTTGGTGCCTCTGCCACCGGTGCATACATTTATACACAACCGGTTTTTGCTGCTATTATTGCCGTAGTATTTTTAGGGGAACACTTTAGCTGGCAGAAGGGAATTGCCGCTTTGTTGATATTTACAGGAGTATTTTTAGTAAATATGAAACGAAGAGAAGACGGAGCGTAAAAACTAATCAGCCTTCGGATAATCAAAAAACCAGAACTCTTTTTGTCCTTCACGAAAATCACTCCACTTTTTTATGTCAGCCTTTATAGCGAAGATGGCACATGTAGGCATATCTTCAATACGGGTTTTGGTAAGCTCATTTGCAAAATCAGTTATACCGGGGTTGTGTGAAAACAGAGCTACTGTTTTAAAATCGTTGTCTAATTCCTCAATTACACTATAAAAACTTTCGGTAGATGCGTGATAAAGCGATGGAACTTCAATAATATTCTTAGGCTTCTTATCATATTCCTCAACAAAATGGGTGGCAGTAGATAAAGCCCTTTCCGCAGGACTACTTATAAAGGCATCTATCTTAATGTCTTTTTTAATTAACCGCTTTGCCATCTCAGGTGCGTTCTTTTTTCCCCGGTCATTTAATGGGCGATCAAAATCTTCTACATCAAAGTCCCAACTGCTTTTGGCGTGGCGTACGAGAAGTAATGATTTCATATTATATCACGATACCAAGATAATGCCATCTGTATCGGCATCCACAAATCTTAATACCCACGCATGTTCTTGCCTTCAATATAATTAAGGAAAGCTTTATTTACAACCTTGTTACCACCAGGGGTTGGATAATTGCCGGTAAAATACCAGTCCCCGGTATTTGTTGGACAACTTGCGTGAAGGTCTTCAATGGTTTGGTAAATTACTTCTACAGGAAAATCAATTTCAGGAGGTGTGATAAGTTGTGCGATCTTATCGGATATTTCATCGGTAGTAAAAGGCTTGTAAACTTGTCTTACGAGGTTTTCTGTATGCAAGGCATTTGTGCGCTGCAACTCTTTAATCTTGTTATAAATATCATTAAGTAAACACTCTTTTCCTGTTTCTTTAAGCAGTTCGATAGCTGCTCTGAAAGCTATAAAATCATTGAGCTTGCTCATGTCAATTCCATAACAATCAGGATAGCGAATTTGAGGTGCGGAGGAAACAACAATAATTTTTTTAGGGCTAAGCCTCGAAAGCATTCTTACAATACTTTCCTTCAACGTAGTGCCTCTAACAATTGAATCATCAATAACAACTAAAGTATCTTCATCTTTTCTAACGGTGCCATAGGTTATGTCGTAAACGTGCTGAACCATTTCATTTCTGCTGGTATCCTGGGTGATAAAAGTTCGCAGCTTTACATCTTTAATGGCGATCTTCTCCTGCCTTATCTTCCTGTTGATTATCGCATAAAGCTTATCGGGATCTACATTATTACCCCAACTAAGAATTCGTTGAACCTTAGTTTGGTTCAGGTAATCTTCCATGCCTTTTACCAGCCCTATATATGCCACCTCTGCAGTGTTAGGTATATATGAGAAAATAGTATTCTTAAGGTCGTAATTTATGCGCTCTAAAATATTTTTACTAAGATGATGGCCTAAGGCAATCCTTTCGCGATAGATTTTTTCATCGCTGCCGCGGGAAAAATAAATCCGTTCAAAGCTGCAGGCACGCCTTTCTTTAGGTTCAAGGATTTGTTGAATAGAACAATCGCCATTTGGATTAACCATTAAGGCACATCCCGGCATTAATTCATGCACCTCATTTTCAGGAACATTAAATGTTGTTCTGATGGCAGCCCTTTCACTTGCGGCCACAATCACTTCATCATTGTGGTAATAATAAGCCGGACGAATACCGTGAGCATCCCGTAACACAAAACTGTCACCGGTTCCAATTAACCCGCCAATAGTAAATCCTCCATCAAATAAGGTAGCCGCTTTTTTTAATGCACAACCCACGTTTAGGCTTTCCTGATTTGTTTCATCTGCCTTAACTAAAAAAAAGTGTAATACCTCGAGCATTGCGGCAAGATCGCTTTGTTTTGAAAACGGGCCGGGTTCAAAATTGATGAGATCGAAAAGTTCGTCGGTATTAACGAGGTTAAAGTTGCCTGCCAGTGCGAGGTTGCGTGCAGGTATTATATTTCTTTTGATGAAGGGATGACAAAAATTTACTTCGTTTTTACCCTGAGTGCCATAGCGAAGATGGCCTAACAACAACTCCCCCAAAAAAGGCAGATGGCCCTTTAATAAACCCGGATGTTTTTTAATTTCAGGCTGAAACCTTTCTAATTCATCTACCTCTTTCCCAATGGTTGCAAAAAGATCCGCTATAGGTTGCGAAGCATTGCTGCGAATGCGATGTAAGAACGGATAACCCGGCTCAACATTTAATTTTACTGCAGCCATGCCCGCACCATCCTGTCCGCGATTGTGCTGTTTTTCCATAAGCAGGTACAGCTTATTTAAACCATACAGTACACTGCCGTATTTTTGGAGATAATAGGAAAAAGGCTTACGTAAACGAATGAATGCAAGACCGCATTCATGCTTTATTTCATCGCTCATGGGTATAAAAACAAGTGGCGAAGTTATTAACTCCGCCACAAAATGTAATATTAATTATACACCGCTTCTGGTTTTAAACTTTCTGCTAACCATAAATATTCATCTATAAAAACTTCAGTTGCTTTTTCAAAACTTCTGTCAATAAGGTTACCCGAAGGATCAAACTTTTTTTCGACCGCAGGCGTAACAAGCATGTAAGGACTTGGAATGCCAAATAGCGCACAGATAAATAACTGGAGCTGAAGTGCAGCGCGAATTCCGCCCAATGCACCAGGAGAAGCGGTAACTATTCCAAAGGGTTTATGCCTTTGTTTAGGGAAATGATCGAACAGGTTTTTTACTGCTGCAGTATAACTTCCGTTATATTCCGGACTTACAATGATAAATGCTTCTGCAGCCAACATCCGCTTTGCCAAAGGTTTAAAATCTTCGGGTGCATTATCCACTGAGGAGTATACTTCCTCCTGCAGGCATTGAACACCCCACTCCCTTACATCAATCACATTAACCTGATGATGAGTTCTTGTACTTAGGGTTCTTTGTAAAAAAAGGGCTACCCTGTTTGTAACGCT
Organism: Chitinophagales bacterium 62-2; assembly: GCA_002050375.1. Taxonomy (GTDB): domain Bacteria; phylum Bacteroidota; class Bacteroidia; order Chitinophagales; family Chitinophagaceae; genus Segetibacter. The sequence goes on along the minus strand of MWYU01000755.1, from coordinate 9,396 downwards.
TTCTTTGCGTGGACTGCCTGATATTATCTCTATATTCATAACTAACTTTTTATGTCTATAACCCTTAAAGCCTGCAAGTGTTAAGCAGCTTGTTTAATCATCTCTACGTTTAACTGTAATTTTACATCGTCGGCTACCACTATTCCACCGGCTTCTGTCACAGCACTCCACTTCAAACCGTATTCGCGGCGATTAATTTTGCCTGTTATTTCAAAACCTAATCTTTCTTTGCCCCATGGGTCGGTAATCTCACCGTTGAATTCAACTTTCAATTCAATGGGTTTGGTTACATCACGTATCGTTAAGTCTCCCATTAATTTAAACTCATCGTCCGCTACCTTCTGTACACTGTTTGATCTGAAAGTCATCTTAGGATATTTTTCCGCATTAAAAAAATCATCACTTTTTAGATGAGCATCTCTCTGTTCGTTCTTTGTATCAACACTCGTTACATCAGCTTCAAATGAAACTTTGGCGTCGGTTAAGTCGTTATCGTTAATTTCTGCTGTTGCATCAAATTTTTTGAAAATACCTGAAACGGTTGAAATCATAAGGTGTTTTACCTTAAACATAATGTCTGAGTGGTCTACGTCGATTTTGTAAGTTGCCATTGTTTGTTGTTTTTATTATTAAAAAAATGAGTGCTAATCTTCAAAACGGATCAACATGCTCAGTTTTTGATGAGGGAAAGGCTTGCCTTACCGGCATTCCACCCATATCAAAAGTGCTGGCGTATATAATACTTTTTATGCTCCTGTTCTTTTTCATGTTATTCAACTTTCATCGGTACATCAATCAATAATATTTCGGCATCTGTAATAGCAGCTATGTCTAATGCATCTACATCCCAAACTCCAAATGCATCTCTTTTAAAAAGTGATTGTCCATTTACTGTAACATTTCCTTCCAACACAAACACGTAAACACCATTACCCTCTTTTTTAATTTTGTAGGTTGTTGAGAAGTCACTCCGTAAATTAGCTAACGAAAACCACCCATCCTGGTTTATCCAAACAGCGTTGTCATCATCTGGCGCCACTACTGTTTGAAACTGGTTTATCCTTTCCTCCGGTTTAAATGTTTTCTGATCGTAACGGGGAGCTATGTTTCTTTCTTTAGGGAACACCCATATTTGTAAAAAGTTGGTCTCTTTGTCTTTATAGTGGTTATATTCTGAGTGTTTTATTCCCGTTCCCGCGCTCATTATCTGCACGTCGTTTTCATTAATAACAGCATTTGTCCCGGTACTGTCTTTATGTTCTATAGCTCCGTATAAAGGGATAGAAACTATTTCCATATTATCATGCGGATGTGTGCCAAAGCCAGATCCTCCTGTAATTACATCATCGTTTAAAACACGTAGCATCCCAAAATGTACTTTCTCAGGATCATGATAATGACCGAAGCTAAAGGAATGATGGCTGTTTAACCAATCAAAACTAACGTGACCTCTACGGTCTGCGGCATGCAAAATTGTTTTCATAAGCACTTTATTTTTATATGTATGTACACGTATTGTTTAAAAAAAATTTATTCTTTTTCTCTCATTCTCTCCAATAATAAGTTTAGTTGTGTCGCATCTTCTTCATCTAATTCTATATTTAACGAAAAAGCTTTATTGATCCTTGTACTGGCGTTTTCGAGGATATTTATTCCATCATTAGTTAAAGTCATTACTGTTTCTCTTTTATCTATCGAAGATGTTGTACGGCTTACTAACTTCTTTAATTCAAGCCTGTCGATTATTCTCGGAACGTTTGAATTCTTTTCTATCATCCGGCAGCCAATATCTTTAACGCACATGTTATTCGGATGCTTGCCTTTTAAAATTCTGAGCACGTTGTATTGCTCATGTGTTAAGCCTAATGTCTTCAGTTCCCTGCTTAGCAAAGTTTTTAGCCACCAGGCCGTATATAATATGTTCAATCCTGCTTTTTGTTTTTGCGAACTAAACTTGCTTGCTTGTATAGCTTCTTCCAATTTCACCATGCAAATATATGTACGTACACGTAATTATCAAAGTTTTATTTCTAAAATTATTTCAACAAAAAAACCCGCCTTTTTATTGGTGGGTTTAATATTCTTTATAGGTTCTTTTAATTATTTACAACAGCGTTACTGGCCCACTCTTTTACACTTTCGCAGCCCGAATATTCTTTATCGATAGCAATGTAATAATTAGGTATATGTGTTTTAAACCAGGTTTGCAAAGCATTCATCTTTTTTTCTTCTAAAGCTCTTTGTGCAATCCTGCTATAATCATCTTTTAAACTTTCGCGGTGCGGCTCTGTTCGTGTTTGAAGATATATAAGACGCACACCTTTTTTACCTTTTTCGTCGGTAAAAGGTACCGGTTGGGAGTATTCTCCCACCTTCATTTTTTGTAAGGCAAGTACTTCATCTTTACCCAATTCATCGATTGTTACAAAGGTTGATCCATCCCTTGACTGTTTTCGGCCACCGCTAAATTTGCTTCCCTCATCTTCACTAAACTTATTAACTGCCTGGCCAAAACTTAAAGTGCCTGCTATTAGTTTAGACCTTATACTATCAAGTTTAGAAATTGTTTCATTTACTTCATCCTGGGTAACCGGGGGAATGCGTAAAATATGACGAATAACTGCATCATCACCTGCACGGCTAACCATTTGTAAAATATGCAGGCCAAACTTCGTTTTTATTACCGGCGAAACCTGCCCCTCCTTCAATTTAAAAGCTGCGGCAGTAAAAGTTGGATCAAACATTTTATCGTTCCTGTTAATGTTGTATTGTCCTCCCGCCTCCTTACTTCCCGGATCGTCGCTATATAACTTTGCTAATTGATCAAATTTCTTGTCACCGCTTTCAACCTGCTTCTTTAGGTCATTGAGTTCACGGATAACATAGCTTTCAACCTCCCGGTTTGATTTGGGATACACTATGATCTCACTTACTTCGAGCTCACTTTCGTAGAAAGGCAAGCTATCTTTTGGTATTTTTTCAAAGTGCGTACGAACTTCTGTAGGGGTAATTTTTACATTATCTACAATTTTTTTTCTCATCTGATCGGCAAGGTTTCTTTCGCGAAAAGGTTCACGAAAGTCCTCTTTTAACTGGTAAACAGTTTTGCCTGCAACTTCTTCAAGAACTTCTTTAGAGCCATATTGCATTATAAATCCGCGAACCTGGTTGTCTAAGCTTGCTTCTAACTCTTCGTCACTTATAGGCAGGGAGTCTTTTTCGGCCTGCAGAACCAATGCCTTTTGAATAAGCTGGGCTTCAACTAATGCGCATTCAGGATTAGGAGGCAATTGTTGGCCTTGCCGTTGAGCATCGGCAACAGCATTTGTAATATCTGAACGAAGAATTATTTTATCGCCGACTTGTCCAACTATTTTATCGGCTATTACTTTTTTTGGCTGTGCAGAAACGATACAACCTATGGCAATAGCGAAAGCGGAAAGAAAAATTTTGATTTTCATATATATACTAATGTTGTAAAACTAAGCTTTTGTTATGCCGGGCAGTAAAAGGCGAAAACGTTTTTATAAAACTATTCGTTAAATAACTGAAGAAAGAATCACGTAGTAGTAGTATTAATATTTTTCTTTCATAGCCATAATGCTCCACTAAGGGTTAGTTCAAATAAAAAAGCATCGGAAGTCTTCCAATGCTTTTTTATTAAGAGCAATCATTTAATTACAATGTTCTCTTCACTTCCTCATTTTCAAATGCTTCTACAATATCGCCAACTCTAAGATCGTTATAATTTTTTATAGTTAATCCGCACTCCATATTATTATTTACTTCTTTTACATCATCTTTAAAACGTTTAAGTGACCCAAGTTCGCCACTTGCTCCCTCACCTCTCGGAAATTCAACTATACCATCTCTAATAACCCTGATCTTAGAATTCCTGAAAATCTTCCCTTCAATTACCATACATCCTGCCACAGTTGCCTTATCAAATTTGTAAACTTCTTTTACCTCAACATTTGCAGTAATCTTTTCCTGATATTTCGGTTCAAGCATGCCTTCCATCGCACTTTTAATTTCGTCGATGGCAGTATAAATTATTGAGTAAAGTTTAATTTCCACTCCTTCTGTTTCAGCTAATCTTGCTGCCTGGCTTGAAGGACGAACGTTGAAGCCTATAAGAATAGCATCGGAAGCAGTTGCAAGTAATACATCACTTTCTGAAATTTGACCTACCCCTTTAAGTACTACTCTAACAGCAATTTCTTCTGTTGATAGTTTTTGTAGTGAGTCACTCAATGCTTCTACAGATCCATCCACATCTCCTTTTATTATAAGGTTTAACTCTTTAAAGTTACCTAACGCTAAGCGACGGCCGATCTCATCTAATGTAATATGCTTTCTTGCTCTAAGACCTTGTTCGCGTAATATTTGCGCTCTTTTAGTAGCAATGTCTTTTGCCTCTGCTTCATCTTCGTACACCCGGAATTTTTCACCTGCCTGTGGGGCACCGCTTAAGCCTAATACAAGTACCGGTGTTGAAGGCGGAGCTTCCTCAACTCGTTGATTTCTTTCGTTAAACATTGCTTTTATCTTACCGAAGTACTGTCCGCTTACCATTATGTCTCCCTGACGCAGTGTTCCGTTTTGTACAAGGAGAGTAGCAACGTAACCGCGACCTTTATCTAAGGTAGCTTCTACAATGGTGCCTGAAGCTTCACGATCAGGATTTGCTTTATTATCAATTAATTCGGCTTCAAGCAATATTTTCTCGAGCAGCAGATCTACATTTAAACCTTGCTTGGCGCTCAATTCCTGGCTTTGGTATTTACCTCCCCATTCTTCAACCAATAAGTTCATAGAAGCTAATTGCTCATATATCTTCTGAGGATTAGCTCCTGCTTTATCAATCTTATTTACAGCGAAAATCATTGGAACGTTTGCAGCCTGCGAATGACTAATAGCCTCTTTTGTTTGAGGCATTACTGCATCATCAGCAGCAACAACGATCACTGAAATATCAGTGACTTTTGCACCCCTTGCACGCATAGCTGTAAATGCTTCGTGACCTGGAGTATCAAGAAAAGTAATTTTTTTACCGGCAGCGGTAGTTACTTCATAAGCACCAATGTGCTGGGTTATACCACCTGCCTCGCCTGCCACAACATTTGCACTTCTTATATAATCAAGCAACGATGTTTTACCATGATCGACATGTCCCATGATTGTAACGATTGGCGCTCTTGGTTTAAGATCTTCAGGATCATCCTCATCATCATCATCTTCCATTTCGGCCTGAGCTTCCATATCTATAAATTCTACATCAAAACCAAACTCACTTGCAACCAATTCAATTACCTCTGCATCAAGACGTTGGTTGATGGAAACCATTATGCCAAGGCTCATACATTTACCAATTACTTCGGCAAAACTTACATCCATAAGATTAGCTAATTCACTAACACTTATAAATTCGGTGACCATTAATTTGTTATCATCTCCTCCTTCAACCTGTTCCAACATTTCATCTCTCTTAGCCTTACGATGTTTGGCTTTCAGGCTCTTTCCACGTCCTGATCCACCGGTTAATTTTGCCTGTGTTTCTCTAATCTTCTCCTGTATTTCTTTTTTATCAATCTCTTTGTCGTCTTTACGTTTATCTGTAGAACGGGGACCAAAACGATTTGGCTGACCATGTTGAGCGGCAGGGCGGTTTTGTTGACCATTCTGTCCCTGATCGGAACCCTGACCAGGACGATTGAATCCACCAGTACCAGCGGGTCGGTTTCCGATAACAGTGCCGCCGGGACGATCGGAAGAACGAGGACCAAAACGGTTGGGACTTTGAACTTGTCCCGGCATTTGCGGCCCCTGACCGGCTCGTTGTTGCCGGTTTGGATCTCTTACAGGTGTTTCTCCGCCTTTCCCATTTACCGGAATTCTTTTCCGTTTCCTTTTTTCAAGGCTTTCATTATTGTTCGGATTGGCTTTAGGGCGGGTATCAGTTTCGACGGGTAATTGAATTTTACCTAAGATTTTAGGGCCTTCGAGTTTATCTGCTTTAATATTGGATAAGATAGGAGCTACAAGTTCTAAAGATGCAGCAGGAGCCAATGGTTGGGGTTGCTGCTGCGGCTGAAATGGTGGCGGTGCCGGCAGATTTACAACCTTAGGCGAATCCTCAGTTTTAACAGGTTGTATTGTTGAAGGTTCTTTTGGCTGTGCCGCTATTGTTGGTTGGGGCTCGTCTTTTCTTTTTAAACCTTTTTTAGGCCTGGTAGAGGAGTCTATTGTTGAAAGATCTATCGTCCTTATAATTTTAGGCCCTTCAAGTTCAGGAGCTTCAATTTTGAGGGAGTTGCCATCTTCTTTTGGTTCTTGTTTTGGTTCTGCAACTTCCGTGGCCAAAGGTGCAATAAGAGGTTCTGATCGCTGTTGTTCTACAGGAGGTTGAGGAGTTGGCTCTTCGACTGCAGGAAGAGCAATTTCTTCTTTTACAGGTTCTGGCGCTGGTTCGAGCCTGGTTTGTACTTCAGCCGGTGCCGCTTCCGCCACCGCTTCTTGTACAGCAGGCTCCTTAGGAGCCACCGCCGGCTTCTTATCATCTTTTTTTACAAAAGTTATTTCTTCTTCATCGCGTCTTTTTCTGCCTTCGTGTTGCATTCCTTTAGGAATTTCCACCAGATCGGCTTTATTTTTGGCTACCTTATCACCCTGAAACTGGTGTTGAAGGGAGCGGTACATATCTTCGCTCAATTTTGCAGTTGGCTTAAGGTCATCTTTGCTAAAACCCTTGCCCACCAGGAAATCTACAAGGGTATCCTGACCAACATTAAATTCTTTGGCGGCTGCTAATAATCTCGGTAATTTAAGTTCTGACATTCAATTTTTTTATTTATTCCAGAGCCATGGAACTTTCCACTAGCCCAAAAGTAATCCTAAGTTTTGTCCTAAAGTCTGTTGTTTTTTAAACTCTAATTTATAGACTTAACTTAATTCTGTTCTAATCCCGATGTAAAGTAAGTACATAACCTACCGTAATTACTTTATTCGTTAAAACACGAAAATGTAACCTTGTAAAAAATTTTGTTTATAAAAACTTTTTTATCAAGAGCTGACCAATGAACTGTGCAGTTTCTACCACTTACCTAAGCCTCTTATTCCTTTTCAAACTCTGCCTGTAAAACACTTCTTATTTCAGTTATTGTTTCTTTTTCCAAATCAGTTCTACGTTCAAGTTCTTCAGCAGTAAGATTTAGTACACTGCGGGCAGTATCGCAACCAATACGCTTTAATTCATCAATTACCCATGGTTCAATTTCATCGCTGAATTCTTCCAGGTCTATATCAAACTCATCAACTTCACCTTCATTATCGCGGTAAACATCTATTTCAAAACCGGTTAGTTCGCAGGCAAGTTTAATATTTACACCCCTGCGGCCAATGGCGAGTGAAACCTGGTCGGGCTTAAGATATACATTTGCATGTCTAGTTTCCTGGTCTATATCCATGCTTGTAATTCTGGCCGGAGTAAGGGATCTTTGAATTAAGAGATTTGTATTATTAGTCCAGTTGATTACGTCAATATTTTCGTTCTTAAGTTCGCGAACTATTCCATGTATTCGACTGCCCTTCATACCTACACAGGCACCTACAGGGTCAATACGATCATCGAAGCTTTCTACAGCAACCTTTGCTCTTTCGCCTGGATCCCGAACAATTTTTCGAACAACAATTAGGCCATCAAAAATTTCAGGAACTTCAATTTCAAGCAATTTTGAAAGAAATTTTGGACTCGTTCTGCTTAAGATAATAACAGGATTGTTATTCTTAAGGTCCACCCTTTCTACAACAGTTCTAACGGTTTCTCCTTTCTTAAAGAAATCGCTTGGTATTTGCTCCGATTTCGGAAGGATAAGTTCGCTGCCATCCTCATCTAACAACAATACTTCTTTTTTCCAAACCTGGTAAACTTCTGCACTTACAATCTCACCAATTCTATCAGCATATTTTTTTACAAGCACATTCTTTTTCAAATCGCTTATACGACTCGCCAGGGTTTGCTTGGCTGCTAAAATAGCACGACGGCCGAAGTCAAAAATATTTACTTCTTCGTATAATTCTTCTCCAACTTCAAAGTCAGGCTCAATCTTAGCCGCTTCGCTGTACGCTACTTCTGCCAGGGGATCTATCACTTCGCCATCTTCTACTATCATACGACGGCGAATAATTTCGAGGTCTCCCTTTTCGGCGTTAACGATAACATCAAAGTTTTCATCGCTTCCAAACTTTTTTCTAAGCAATGTTTTAAAAACATCTTCTACCACTTTCATCAGCGTGGGCCGGTCAATGTTTTCTGCATCTTTAAACTCCTGAAATGCTTCTATTAAATTAATACTTGCCATAACACATAAATTGAAAATTCGAATTGGGTTGGATTTGTTTTCTAAAATTGAACCTGAACAGTTGTTGTTTTTATATTTTCGAAGGGGATAACAAATTGTTTGGTTTCAGCTTTCTTGCCTTTGCCGGTAACCTGTTCTATTATTATATCCGTTTCTGTTACTTCTAAAAGCTTTCCTTCTTTTTGTGTTCCATCGTTAAAAGTTACCTCTACATTTCTGCCTTTGTTTTTAACATATTGCCTAAGTAAGGTTAAAGGTTGGTCTACTCCCGGGCTTGAAATTTCCAGTGAAAAATTTCCGTCCGAAAATATACCACTTTCTTCTAATTTTTTATACAAAGCCCTGTTGTACCTAACGCACTTTTCTATTGACATACCTTCATCTGCATCAATAAACACTTTTATATTATTCGTCGGCTTCACTCTTATAGAAACCAGAAAATCGCCGGGATGTGCATTTAAAAGCTCTTGTAAAAAACCTTCGACGGTTTGAATAATTGTTTCGTTTGCCATAATAAAATAGAGAAGGGAACGATAGTCGTTCCCTTCAATTGTTTCTGCTTCTTTAGCAAAAGTAAGTAAAACAATAAATATATTCAAAATAGTAGTGTAAGTGATTGTGCTTATTGTATAATTATTCAGTTAACTTTTTGCAAAAAAGCAATTGCCCGTTGTAAGTTTGTATACCTGATTATGTTGCATAGTAACTTTACCGAATCATGTTTACCACACTTATCTGGTTTTTAATAATTTTTTCGTTGTTCAGATTTGTATTTGGATTTGTGATACCACTATTAACAACCACACGTCAGTTGCGATCGAAGATGAAGGACATGCAGCAGAATGCCCAGAACTTTAAAACTAATACCTCTTCTGACTATAATAGCAATACCCGCGAAAAAGAGCAAAAAAGATCAACACCTGCTAAAGGAGATTATATTGAATTCGAGGAAGTAAAGTAAGGTTTAAAATTATATGTCAAGATCGATAACAGTTTTAGGAGATCGAAGAAGTATTGTTTGCAGGCCTGCCTGTTC
>MWYU01000039.1 GCA_002050375.1 Chitinophagales bacterium 62-2 | reverse complement strand
GACTTTAAGTCTGCCGAAAGAAATAAAATAGCGCTTTAAAAAAATCAAGCAGACGTATTCTTTTAACCGACCTAATACAACTATGTTACATTCTGCAATGTGTGACAGGAGAAGTGCACCTGGCTGTCTATGTAAGATAAACCCTTAGCGAACCACGAAATCCGCGGGCTGCATAGTAGGATTCTGCCCCATTGTGATAAACGAAAACATGGTTGTAGCGGCGATCACAAAAGAGGGAACCGCCCAATTCTCTAATCTCGGAAGGGGTTTTCACCCACCTTGTTCTTTCATATTGTAATAGTTGAACAGGAATGTCCTTATTATTTGTTTAAAATACGCTTGTTTTAATACAAGGCCGTTGTTCGGATTTTCCATTTTAATTTAAAGTAGATTTTAAAAAGTTTTGATAAGCGTTAGTATTCATTCTTAAGCGAGTTTAAGAAGCGAATAACCCGCAAATGTTGCAGAAACTCCAAGAAGAACACTTGCAGAAATATAAACGATAGCATACATAAGCTGCCCGTTACGAAGAAGTATATATGTTTCATACGAGAAGGCGGAAAATGTTGTAAAGCCACCACAAACACCGGTGGCAAGAAACAGGCGCATCTCTAATGAAATGTTAGTTCGCTCACTTAATGCAAATACAATCCCTATTATAAAACAACCTGCAATGTTTACTCCCAAAGTTCCAAAAGGAAAAGTTGAAAGGTACCTTGACTGAATGAATTTAGAAAGTAGGTAGCGACAAATCCCTCCTATAAAACTACCGGTTCCTATAATTAATAAAATTCTCATTTATTGTTGGCCTATTTTGTATTTACAATCTTAGTGTTGCGAATAACTTCCTGTTATTGAAGAAACCGTTATTACTGTTATAGTTCACTGGCCAGGATGACACAGAATAGAGAGATCGTTCTAAAGAAGATTCGAGCTTTTTCATGTGCTACAAATAATTTTAAAGCTGTTGCTTTATGTGGTTGTATTTGCAGGCGCCATTAGCCGTGAGGCGGTTAAGTAGGAAGACACCATTTCCTTGAGCAATAAAAATAGGTAAATATTGAATTGTTGTTATAATAAATTGCAGACCTGAAAGGTATCTTTATAATTTACTAATAGACTTTAAAAATGTTGTATGTGGATCGTATATGCTTTACTGGCGGCCTTATTTGCTTCGCTTACCGCAATCTTTGCTAAGGTTGGTATAAAAGGAGTTGACACAGATCTGGCTACAGCAATCAGAACTGTTGTTATTCTAATTCTTGCATGGAGCATTGCCTTCTTTCGGGGAGGAACGTCAACCATTCATACACTATCGAAGCAGAATTTATTGTTCCTGGTTTTGTCGGGCATTGCAACAGGCCTTTCATGGATATTTTATTTCAAGGCCCTGCAATTGGGAAACGTTTCCCAGGTTGCTCCTATTGATAAACTCAGTGTTGCCCTCACTA
>MWYU01000222.1 GCA_002050375.1 Chitinophagales bacterium 62-2 | reverse complement strand
CACCAATAACGGGTAAAGGGAGCGTTAGGGTCCATTTGCAACAGCTTTTGATGATAAGGTAAAGAAGCTTCAAAATTCCCGTTAAACAATTCAATAAATCCAGGAAAGCCGTGATAAAAAGTAGTTAAAGGATCTACCTGTAATAGTCGTTCAGCATAAGGCCTTCCTGCTTCCGGTTTTCCCGAAAGAAAACAGCAAACAATCAAAAACTGCAAAGCCTCGGAATAATTTTGATCTTTGCTGAGAATTTTTTTAAAAATATTGGCTGCCTCCTGTAAGTTGCCCTTTTTGAAGGCTAACACTCCCTGAACAAAATGGGCTGGCAGGGAGTCTGCATCCAACTCCAAACTTTTCGCAGCATAACGATACGCTTTTTCCAGGTAAGAGGGGTCCTTTCGAATGCCATAATGCTGAATTAATAAATTAGCCAAACCTAAGGTAGCATAAAGAACACCATTATCGCCAACCATGTCTAACCCACGTTGGGCCAATGCAATGGCATTGTCAAAGCCTTGTTCGGAATATTTCCATATTTCCTGTTTAGCACGGATATAACATTCGTGTGCCTTTTCATCGTCAATCGGACGCGTAGATAAAAAGGACTCTTCTTCTCTTGTTAATTTTAAATTTAATGCTTCCACAATAGAACGCGAGACTTTTTCCTGGATATCGAAAACATCATCCAATGTGCCGCTAAATTTTTCGGTCCATATATGCGAGTCATTAAGGGCATCAATCAACTGTGCAGTAATGCGCAAGTTATTTCCAGCTTTCCGTACGCTTCCCTCCAGCACGTAACGTGCACTTACTTCGTTGGCTATTTCTTTTATTTTTTTGTTGGTTCCTTTAAACGTCATAATGGAGCTACGGGAGATGACCAATAACTTTTCTAATCGTGACAGATCACTAATAATTTCTTCGGTAAGTCCATCACTGAAAAATTCCTGTTCCGGGTCACTGCTCATATTTATGAATGGTAACACGGCAATACTATTATTGGGGATAGTTGTGGCTGGTTTTTCACTATTGATGTTCGATGATTCTCTTTGCTTGTTATTTGTAATTACCTCATAAATTCTTATCGGCTCTTTTACATTCTTTAAAGTTTCTGCACGCACAAAATTTGTGTTGATTTCTCTTTTGTTCGATACATTATTATGAACCGATTCAGAAATCCAAATACCGCCTATAGGGGCTAATGCCTGTATGCGTGAAGCAATGTTAACAGCATCACCAAAAATATCATTTTCTTCAAAAACAACTTCGCCATGATGAATGCCTATTCTCAATAAAAAGTCTTTAGAAACATTACATGCTTCCTGAATTTTTATGGCTGCATTTACTGCATCAGAAACTGTAGTAAAACATGCAAGCACACCATCGCCCAATTCTTTTATCCATCGTCCTCCATATTGTTCAATCAGCGGTTTTTGCAGTTCCCGGTTTTTATTAAGTATTTCAAATGCCTGT
>MWYU01000079.1 GCA_002050375.1 Chitinophagales bacterium 62-2 | reverse complement strand
TAATAGTTTAGCCAGCCCCTGATTTTTGGGTTTAATTGTTTGGCTGTGGCTGCTAAAGGCACTGTTATGCACAGTCCCTTTTAATATCAGGAGTCTTGACCTGACTTACAATTTCAAGAACGTGTTCTTCGTCGGTACCGCAACAACCGCCAAATACGTTTAGCTGATTAAATGTTTCTTTCAGCCTCTTATTCTCACTAGCTAACTCGTGCGGATTGCCCCTGTCTAATTCTGTGGCTTCATCCAACTCTGCATGACTTTTACAAGAAGCATTTGCCCTAATTCCCCTTATCCGCTTAGTCCATTGCTCATTTATCCCGTCTTGCAATTCATTTATAAAGTGTGTCGGGTGAGCACAATTAATCATAAAATATATCGGGGGTTCTTTTACGCTTTCGTCAACTTGTTCAATTGCTTCTTTTAAACCCATTCCTGTAGGCAGTTTACCATTCGTTTCAACAGTAAAAGAAATGACTACAGGAAGATTTACAGCATTAGCCGCCCGAGCAATGCCAATCGCTTCTTCTACATAATTCATTGTAACGGCTGAAACCATATCAATGTGTGTATCCGCAAAAACTTCTATTTGCTCTGAATGATATTCTTGAGCTTCTTCAATAGTCATTTTATTTTCAGGTTTATACCCATCGCCACGAGGACCAACACAGCCGCTGATAACGATTGCAGGTAACGCATCCTGAAATTCCTCTTTTAAATCAACCAGGAGCTGAACTGCTTTCCGATTGATTTCTAATGTTGCTGACTTTGAATAGCCAATTTTTTCAATCCAATCAGGGTTGGCCCGCCAGGTAGGGCTTTCTAAGATGAACCCTGTTTTAAAATCAATTGCAATATTCAAATACCGCCTATAATATTCCCTAATTGCATTATAGCCTTTTTCATCCTTCAGTAAATCAAAGGCAGCAAAAAATGGAAGTTCATAGCCTTCAAGGAAAACCAGCGTCGTTTCCAGCCCACCGTCAGTTAAAAACAAATTAGCAGATGCATTCGGTAGAGTTGTTTTACTGTTTGCCATAGTAGAGGTTTTTGATTGTGCATAAGATTGTACCTGAAACATCAATACAAAAGTGTCACAATTCCTGAGAGTATTGGTGCAATCTCTTCAAGAAATAAGAAAGGCTGTTTCAAAGCAGATTTATTAATAAAAAAGAATTCAGAATTACTTAAATAATGCAAAGCCGTTTACTTTATTTAATAAATATTTCAGCATTATATGGGCAATGCTATTATTTAGAAAGATGTCAAATTTATAATCCGAATTTACCGGTGTCTATCCATTCGTTTTTTATAAGTACCCAAAAGTCAACTGCTAAACCTTTAAGCACATACTCATAAGGAAGGTATCCGTAACCAGCCATTCCCCACCCCGTTCCCCACGAGTTTCAAATGATAAGTGCACCCTTGGTTTTATTGGCACCTATTACAATATTATCGTCATAACCCACAGCTACTACCG
>MWYU01000214.1 GCA_002050375.1 Chitinophagales bacterium 62-2 | reverse complement strand
CATCCAGTGCTTCGCGGCCTCCTTCATATTGCTTTAAAATTGCGACGATCTGTGTTTCTGTAATCCTTTGCTTTTTCATATTTGACAGTTTAAATTTACTCCTTCAAGTCTAATTTGAAACTGTCTTAAAAACGGGGAAGCCTACAAAAATGGGAAGGTTACACTATTATTGTAGTAACTTTGTAATACAAAGTACTTTTTTTATCAAAAATTCATACAATGGCTACCTCCTCACCCAATCTTTCAAAGAAAAAACTTTTATTACACTGGACATTAGGTGGTGCACTACTTGCTATTTTGTTCATCGTTGTTTTATCCTTGTTTCTTGCCAACCCAAGTATAAGAATTATGTTGGTATTGGTGCTGGCATCATTAGCTGGAGCGGTTACCGCACGTTTCATATATGCCATTAGAAGCCATAAAAGACTCAGGCATAAAATTTGGTTGGGCTTTCTCACGTCCTTTACCGTGTTGCTGGTGTTCCTCTCTATAAAATGGAAATCTTTATCAGACAAGGGGGGGCAGTTAAGACAAGAGCCTTTTTGTATTGCCGGCAACCTTTACTATGTAGGCACTAACGAGATGACTTCTTTTCTTCTAACAAGTGCAAAAGGACATATATTAATAGATGGGGGTTATCCAGGCAACACTGATATGATCATAAAGAATATTGGTATTCTTGGCTTTAAGATAACTGATGTAAAAATATTACTTAACTCACATGCGCATTTTGATCATGCGGGTGGCTTGGCTGCGCTTCAGACAGCATCGGGAGCAGAACTTTGGATTAGCGAAGGGGATGTAGACATAATTAAAGCTGGAGGTGCTGGTAAACGAAATTTGCGTTTAATGAATTTGCTTGTGTACAGCGGCCTTGTTAAATATCCCGCTCCACGGATTGATCACCGGTTCAAGGATGGAACTAAAATTCGGCTTGACTCTATCGAACTGACTGCACATATAACACCAGGTCATACACCTGGATGCACATCCTGGGCTATCCCAATTACAGATGGCAACAAGAAACTTCTCGCAGTGAGTATTGGCAGCCTTACATTAATACCAAGTTCATTATTTGGCGCTAAGTACGATGCTGAGCTTCAAAAAGAATTCACCCAAAGCTTTAAAACATTGCGAAGCTTACCAGCAGACATATTTTTGGCATCTCACGCAAGTTTTTTTAATATGGCTGGAAAAATAAAAGCAAGAGATACATCAACTGACCGTGTGGAACCTTTCATAGACAGAGATGGTTATTTCAATTACATTGATAATGCTGAAAAGAAATATCAAAAGGAAATCAAAGAGCAACAACTAAGACAATCAAAAAACTGAAGTAGTACGATAAGCGAAAAACCACTGACAACAATTGCTTCCTCCAAAACGCCCTATAACATCGGTTTGGCAATATGGCGGGTTGACGAATATATGCTCAACTTTGGGATCGCTTATTGGCTTCAGTTCCAGCAGTCGAATAATGC
>MWYU01000078.1 GCA_002050375.1 Chitinophagales bacterium 62-2 | reverse complement strand
TATATCTGCAGATCGCAGACCATATATGTGAGAAGGTATTACTAAGGAATGGAAGTCTGAAGATAAAGTGCCTAGTGTAAGGGAAACTAGTGTTATGTTAATCGTAAACTGACGGATATAGTTTTTTCAATTTCACCCTTGCTTCCTTGTTTGTGAACTGCCAATTTATTTTGCTGTTTTTATTATTTCTATTTATTTGCCATGCTTCAGCTTCTTCTTTAATTTTTTTCATAGTAGATATATGTCTGTTTAGGCATTGACCATTCAATACATGTAATTCTATCTCTGCCATATTTAGCCAACTGCCATGTTTAGGAGTATATACAAATTCAAATCTATCCCAAAGCCTTTTTGCTTCTGCCGGTTCAAATGTTTCATAAAATGCTGAAGCGGCATGTGTGTTATAATTGTCCATTACTAATGTTATCTTTTTGACTTTTGGATACCAGTTATCGGCGATTTTTCTTACAAACATGGCCCAATCCTTTTTGGTTTTACATTCCGTAACTTCTACAAAACGCTTTCCTTTCAATGGTTCATTTGCCATAAATATATTGACTACACCATGCCTTATATATTCATAATCCACCCTTGCCTGTTGACCTGGTTTCATTGCAATTGAAGGCTTGCCATCTTCTATTAGTTGCTTGGGTGACTCATCCATGCAAACGACTGGAAATTCTGCATTGTAGGGCTTTTTATAGACATCCAATACCTGTTCCATGTTCGCCACAAAAGCGCTACTCTGTTCGGGAGGGATCACCCATCCTTTTACTTTCCAGGGCTTAAGTTCGTTTTTTTTAGAATACTTCTTACAGTTACGTGGGAGATGCTTTCCAAATACTTTAATTCCACCATCTTGTCTGCCAGTAATCGCAGCGACCATTTAGAATAACCCTTCGGCGGTTCACTGCAGCAGAGAGTTACTAACTTAGCTTCCACATCCCCATCGGATTTGCCCTCGTAAATACGTGTAGTGGGTCTGCGTTCTAAAACAGCTTCGAACCCTTCTTCAATAAATTTTTTCTTTATTCTATCAATTGTGCGCATTCCCACTTTGAGCACTTTACTTATTTGTTCGTTGGTTACTTTGTCTGCATATTTCCCTTCATCACAATTCAAAAGTATATACGCAGTACGGAATGTTTGGGAAGTATGGGAACCCTTGTTGATTATTGCATGCAGTTCGTCTACTTCAGATTTTATTAGTTTGATTGTATAACGTATCATTTGCATAAGGTTTTACAAATGTACATTTAATACGTCATATTATACTTAACTTAACACTAGAAAAAAACAAACAATCGTTCAAATAGTAATCATAAACTTTAGCAACTTAAACGATTATTAAGGTCACCACCTGTTTCCACATTGTTAGTTGGCATAATCTTGTTATAAATCTTAGAGTAACATCAAAAATTTAATTATGCCAGTTTCAAATGATAACCAGGATTATGGTGAAAGCGATAAAAAAAATAAAGGCTCC
>MWYU01000683.1 GCA_002050375.1 Chitinophagales bacterium 62-2 | reverse complement strand
TTCTTTATGTATGTTGCTTTCAATGCCCCGCATGGTCCGTTACAAGCCACCGACAAAGATCTAAAAGAAAATGGTTTCGATCCTTCTAAGCCTCGATTTACGGGTAATGAAGGCGGTGACGAAGGAGAGGAGAGCGGAAACACAGGGCATGGCAATACTCCAAAACAAACTTATGCTGCTATGGTAACAAACATGGATAAAGGCATTGGCAGTATTTTACAAACATTAAGAGATCTGAAAATAGACAGTAATACCCTCATCCTTTTTCATAGTGATAACGGTGCGGCAGGAAATGGCAAGGTTAATTCGCATGGAGAATTGAGAGGATATAAGTTTGATGAGTGGGAAGGAGGAGTTAGGGCGCCTGCAATTATTAAATGGCCGGCGGCGGGTATAAAAGGTGGAAAACAAATTGAACAGGTTATGGGATACGTAGATGTTTTCCCAACGTTTAAAGAAATAGCCGGCGTAAAATCACGAGCTAAAAAACCTTTCGATGGAATTAGCATTTGGCCGGTAATAAGCGGCAAAACTAAAAATATTGATCGTGAATTTTACCTTGGTCATGGGGCAATAATACATGGCGACTGGAAGCTTATAAAAGATATGGGTATCCGTAAAATGCAAATGAAAGAAGGTGATATGCTCATCAATATTCCTCCCGATTATTCAGAGACTAAAAATTTAAGAGAAACAAATACCGAGATGTATAATAAACTTAAAGCCACAGTTGCTCCGTACGATGCTATAAAAGCACCAAAAGAAATATTAGCTAAAGGGCCAAAGAAAGGTTTTGTTGCTCCAAAAGATTGGAAGATTACCAAAGAGAAATAATTTTCATCGTATGGTTCTAATAATAAATAATGGTATCTAAGAAACTTCTATTGTTTGGGTTTATTGCTGCTATATGTCACGCGACAAATGCACAGCAACAGGTATTCGACAGAGATAAACTTTTGTTAGAGCCATTTGAATACAACGAAGTAAAACTTCAGGCAGGCCCTTTAAAGAAACAATTTGACGA
This sequence comes from Chitinophagales bacterium 62-2, assembly GCA_002050375.1. Taxonomy (GTDB): domain Bacteria; phylum Bacteroidota; class Bacteroidia; order Chitinophagales; family Chitinophagaceae; genus Segetibacter. The sequence continues at coordinate 14,881 of MWYU01000683.1, read as the reverse complement.
AGTAGAATCTTATTATCTCGCTATACCTAACGATGATATTTTAAAAGGCTTTAGAGTAAGAGCAGGCTTACCAACGAACGAGGCTAAGGATATGGGCGGATGGTACACCAATGATGTGTTTCATGTGTTCGGTCAATTTTTATCTGGTATGAGCAGGTTGTACGCCGTATCGGGTAATGAAGGGTTGAAAACAAAGGTTAATACATTGGTAGAAGAGTGGGCCAAAACAATTGACAAGGAAGGATATTTCTTCTATAGCAAAAAGCCAAACGCTCCGCAATATGTGTTTGAAAAGATGATTGGAGGATTGGTAGATAATTATTCTTTCGCGGGCAACAAAAATGCTTTAAAATATTTAAGCGTAATAACAGACTGGGCCATAAAAAACTTAAATCGTGATCGTTTATATGGTCAAACTGCTTCTGAATGGTATACGCTTTCTGAAAATTTATACAGAGCTTATTCGGTTACAAAAGATAAGAAGTATTTAGACTTTGGTAAGATATGGGAGTACCACGATTATTGGAATGTGTATGAAAGAGGTGAGAAGGTAAATACTAAAATCCGCCACCATGCATATAGCCATTTAAATACCTTAAGCAGTGCGGCTGCCGCTTATCTTCTCAGCGGTGACGAGACCTATAAAACCATTATTAAAAATGGTTACAATTATATGCAGAATGAGCAATGCTTTGCTACAGGTGGCTACGGCCCTAATGAAAGATTTCTTGCAAAAGATGATCTAATAAAAGTCTTAGAAGCTGTCTAAAAACGTTTCAGCATTATCCTTATGGCTGATAAGTGCACCATTGCTACACTTGTGTTATTAAGTCGTTCGTAATTTTTTGAGTTCCTTCTGTTGGTATCGATCCAGGCAAAAGTTCTTTCCACAATCCATCGTTTCGGCAATATTTTAAAAGTGTGCAGTTCATTCCTTTTTATTATTTCAAGTTCTATTCTAAACTTTGTTTTTATAGTATTTATCAATTGTCCTCTATAGCTGCCATCTGCAAATATTTTCACCACTTTTCTCCAGCTTTCACATAATTTGTTCACTACATCTACTGCTCCATCTCTGTCCTGCACTGATGCACTCTGAATAACTACTGCCAACACTAATCCCAGAGTGTCTACAATGATATGCCGCTTAATGCCTTTTATTTTTTTACCGGCATCAAAGCCTTTGTCCTGGCTGCTTACAAGGGTATTCTTTACAGATTGTGCATCAATAATTCCCACTGTAGGCTCTTCTTTTTTGCCTTGCATTACTCTTACCTTCTCCACTAATGCCTCATGTATTATTTCAAAAATTTCTCCCTTCTTCCAAACTGAAAAATAATAATACACGGTTTTCCAAGGTGCAAAATCTCCTGGCAACATCCGCCATTGACAACCTGTCTTTACTAAATACAAAATCGCATTTACAATTTCCCTTAAATCATATTTCCTGTTTCGTTCTGTATCCAGATATTTTATTATAATTTGCCAGCTGCTATCGCTTACATTGGTTGGATAATTTGTCATACTAATTGAGTTTTTTGATTATTCACAATTAGTACAACTTCTTTCCTGTAAGTGATAGCTTCTTTATAAGTAGTGCCTGTCCGAAAACGCTTCAAAAGCAGGTTTTTTGCTATAGGATTTTGAATAATGGAATTTTTTTGGTGTCATCCTTCAGCTCCTAAGCTCTTCTATAAGTCATTAATTTTATTTTGGGTATGCTTTTTATGCTTTTTCTATACACTAAGACATGCTTCGCCCATCATTTTTTTTTGAGCTACAATTAATACACCGTTTTATGCTGCCGTACTAAAGTACTCTGCCTTTTTGTTTTGATAACGCTTTTTGTCTTCTATCCTTTTTGCTTCCTTTTGTTTTTGTTGTTGTATTAAATGGTTGCCTATAACATGGAGGTTATAAGCTAAAACACTTAAGCCCACATTTCTTTTGTAACCTTTTAAACCTTTATCCACACAGCGGTTGAGGCCATGATGCTCCAGCATATTTATGTTGCTTTCTATAGCAGAATGGGCTTTGCGTAATTGCTTAAATGTTTTGCCGCTTTCTCTTTCTTTGTCTTCTTTGCTAAACCTGCCTCTTTTAGGTAAGATGACCTGATCTGTATAATCCTGCTGCAAGCAGTTAAGATTGTCTTTGCTGTAAAAGCCTTTATCAAAACTGTGGCTAAGGATTTTTTTATCAGTATAGTTTTGTTGTATCCTTTGCTTAAGCGGCTCTATTTGTGCAGCATCTTTTTCACCTTCCATTATTTTATAATCTACTATCAACTGGTATTGATCTGTGGTGATGAGCAGCAGATGACCCAACTCTACTTTTTTATTAAGCTTGCCTTTTGTTATCCATTCGGTATGTTCTTCAAATATGGAATATGTCTTTTCTGATGCTGCTATGGTTTCTCCATTTAGTAACCTGCGTTCTATCTGATCGGTAAACTTCTTTGCAAAATCATTATATTTTTTTAGTGCTGTAACATGCACCAGGATGAGTTGTGTATTAATGCCAACGGGCAGCACTTTTGTGAGTTCATCAAAGCGTTGTTGTAAAGTGCGGGATTGTTGCAGATAATCCTTTACTGCCTGCCTTTTTTGTTTTTCGTTTTTACCATTGCTTGCGAAGACCTGCTGTGATGCCTGGCGGAACAGGCTTTTAGTGGCGCTGCATATACGTTTTATCTTTCTGTATCCTTTTATATCGCTTATCTCTTTTAGCTTCTTTACCATGTCGAGCCCCTTGCGAAGGCTGTCGTAAAGCAGGTTTAAATCTGTTGGAAAGTGGACATTGGTTTCTAAGGCATAACTGTCTGTTTTAAGCTGAAGGCTTATTTTTTCTTCTTTTTTTTTAAGCAGATTATGACCGTGCTCTACCACAAGGGTATTGATCTGAAGCAACAGACCTTCATCTATCAGCGATACATTATCTACAATGGTTTGATAGGAAAATTCAGTCTCCTCTATACCAAACTTTTCTACATGTATGCCTAATATTTGTCTTAACAATTTATGATAATTGGCCATGTCTTCCAGTCTGTCCCAGTTAGTGTCAAGGGTGTGCCTTATTACGGCCAGCACCAGTATATGCCATAAGTGCATACCCTTACGACCGGTTTTCTTTTTGTTGTTTATAACCTTTTTTTCCAGCAGGGCAAACACCTTTTCATTTAATACAGGGGTAACAAAAATATGCTGCAAAGCCATTAGCACCGGCGGCAGTTCATCGCGGCTGCGCAATGGAAATTTTACCTCTGATATTGGTGTAATGCCTAAGGTGGCTTGCTGTTGAAAATGTTGACGCATGTTCACTGATTTTACAGCCAATAACATCGCAATTATTATCCCACATCCAATGCTATCAACATAGTGTGGGTAATATTCATCTGCTATAAATTACTTCTACCCCTTAACAGTATTGTATTGTAGAGTTTACTGACAGACACTAAGTAAGCTTTTAATATCTGCTATAAACTTTTGTGCAATTTCCATTTTATGAAAAGCAATTTTTATATTAGCCTTTTTGTCTCCATTGAATTCGCTACGCACTGTGTAGCGAATCTAAGGAACGTAAGGTAAATTGGTTGGAATTGTAACATAAAGTTTACCATCCCTAAGCCAATTAGTGAAAAAACATTTTATCTCATTAATCCCACTAATCCCATAAATCCCGGTTCAAACAACTTCCACGCATCCCATTCCCTGGGCATTGTACAAACCCAAACCTGCACCTAATGCCAGCTCAATCATTTCTTCCGGCGCTGTTACTTCAAGTCTAAACTTTGTATAGCCTCTTATTTTTGTTTCGGCATCAGTTCCGCCTTTTATTGTTATTAACCTTGATTGTGGTGGATGAGGAAACAGGCGTACATTAACTGAAACCTTTTGTCTTAAATTTAGTAATGTATCTTCATCAGCATTACCTGTTGCAGCCAATTTTTCTATCCAGTTATGCAAAAGGCAATCTTCAAAGTCTTCATCCTGTGGGGAACGATAATCATAATGGCCTCGATCATTTTTTCTGCCGACAACTAATGGCGATAGCGGTTGCAGTATTACCTTTCTTTCCAAAGTTCATAAACCCACGCCCTGCGGAGGTTGCCAGTATTGGCACGGTGCTTTGGAGAGACGTTTTTTAGTGAAAACTAATTTTTATAAGCTAATAATTACTCTTTTCCGTTCCTTACACTCCCTTCAATTCCTCCATCATATTCTTTCTTCGTTTATACAGTTCTCTGTATTTTAGCAGCAGTTTATTTACTATCTCTTTCCCCCCTTCATAACCCTTCATTTTTTTGAGTATACGGGCTACATTGGTGTAGGCTTGCTTATCGGTTATCAGCGCCTGCTTTTCTGCATAGTTGAAATAAACATCAAATATTTCTTTTGCATAGTAGGGTTTCAGGTACTTCTCGTATTTTTCTATACTTTCTGCATTCGCTTTTTTGCATAGCGCAAACAGGCTGTCCCACATTTGGTGCTCAATTAATATCTCAGCTTTAAATTCGTTTGCGCCGCCCCATCCGCCATCACTCATACCGGCAAGCAGTCGCTGTAATGCATGAGGCCACTCAGCCTGGGGAATATATTTTTTTAATGTTTGGTAATATTTCCGGCTATCGCGGCCATTAATAAATAAATCTTCGGCAGTGGAAATGATTTTGGCTTTATCTTTTTGCAGCACGTAAATATCCAGCAGCTTGTCTTTCCAGTCATTTAATGTTCCGTAGAGCTTCTTGCTTTCCGCTATTTTTATTCCATCTTTTATAAGGTCAATGGCTTCTTCATATTGTTTTTTGTACAGTAATTCTTCGACACGCAGTTTGCGTACATCCGAAAATTCAAGGTATTGGCTAATGGCTGTTTCTGCTTCATGTTCCAATCCGGCATTTTGAAGCAGTCGTATCTTTTGCATGGCGGCTTTTTCCTTTTCATAATCACTGACTGCCCTGTCTATCCGTTCATCAATATTTTTAATGCTTTGCTGCAGCATCTCCGGCGTATCTGTAAAAAATTCTTCCAGGGCTTTCAGGTCGGTATTCAATCCTATGTGTCTGTGTTTCTCGTTTTTTTGTTCTGCGCTATACCATGTGAACAATGCTTTTTTTTGCGCAGCCGAGAGCAGGTTTTGCTCCAGCATTTCCTGTAATTTATCAATAGCTGCATCGTACACCACTTGTACATCGCCATCATAATCAAAATCTGGATTCCACTCATTGGGGACGGTTTCAATTAATGCACGGCAGATAAGAATTGCTTCATCACAGTTTTTATATTTTATAAAATAGTCAGCCTTATCAAGCAGCGGCTTTAAATCTTCAGCAACATCAACGGCATCAAATCCATAATCATCCCACTGCCGGTAGCGGCTGCCCGATTTCAGGGTGTTGCTTCCAAAGGCATTCATGATAGTGCCGGCATAATCTTCTTTGCCTGCTGATATCTGCTGAGGACTAAAAGTGGCTATGAACTTCTCCATGAATTCAGGATGCTTTGCTCCATAGTTCAATATAAACTTATGCAGTTCCGATGTGGAGATATGTTTTAATATTTCTTCAGGTTGAATGTTTCTGTTTGATTGCTTCATATTTTAAAATATAGCTTTATCTTCTATACCAGATCTGTTTCTATTTGTCTGTTACAACAAACATAGAATGATGTTTAAATGGTTCAAAAACATTCATCATTCTTACTAAAAAAGGTTCTGATCCTGTCCAGTTCTTCTTTTGAAAAATCATTTTTATAAACCGTCTCCACAAAAGCTATTTTCAATAGTTTGTCATCGGTAGTTTTTAATTTTTTCCTTAGCATATTCATTGTTTGCTGATAAACAAAATCCGATAATCCACACGCTATGCGCAGCCTTTCAGAATAAGGTAACGATTGTATTATCTCTACCTGTTTTTTTAAAATATGCGGCGGTGTATCGCTGGGCAGATTGTCGTAAACATTATCATTCATCTTCAAATAATTTATAAGTATTTAGCTTCATTTTTTCTGTCCATACCTTTATGTAATGGAGGTTTGGCTTATTTCCCGACAAAAGGTTTTTAATATCGTTATATTGCCGCTCACTATATAAGTCCTGTATCCATTTCAATTTAGCAATAATTAAATCTTCCAGGGAAATTACAAATATGGGTTCACCATAATCAGTAAGGGAAACCCTGTTTTGAAAAGCCTGCCGGCTATACTCATCGTTCTTTACCAATATAAAATCAATCTTAAAACCGCCTTTGCTTTTAATAATATTAAACATGCCATTCTTTCTAACTTCTTCTGCAACTGTGGGTTTATAAAAGTAATCCTCTTTAAAGAGCGCTTCCATGTTATCTATATCTGATTCTTTCAGATGAACTACCAAATCAATGTCATAAGTGCTTCTGCTTACTGTATAAAAACTCATTGCAAGACTACCTGATAACATGTAAGGCACATTAATAGAATCGAGCTTTCTGACAACTTCATAAAGTGTATCAATCATCATCATGTGTCAAAAACAATTTTCTTAAAGGTAAAGCAACCTTACAATGAACGTTATTGTCACGGCTCAATTATAGTCCCACCAACGACACCCCTCACCCCTCATTCCTCATTCCCAGTTCAAACAACTTCCACGCATCCCATTCCCTGGGCATTGTACAATCCCAAACCTGCACCTAATGCCAGCTCAATCATTTCTTCCGGCGCTGTTACTTCAAGTCTAAACTTTGTATAGCCTCTTATTTTTGTTTCGGCATCAGTTCCGCCTTTTATTGTTATTAACCTTGATTGTGGTGGATGAGGAAACAGGCGTACATTAACTGAAACCTTTTGTCTTAAATTTAGTAATGTATCTTCATCAGCATTACCTGTTGCAGCCAATTTTTCTATCCAGTTATGCAAAAGGCAATCTTCGAAGTCTTCATCCCGGGGGGAACGATAATCATAATGGCCTCGATCATTTTTTCTGCCGACAACTAAAGGGGAAATTGGTTGTAAAACTTTTATAGGCTTATTGTTATGACTAGATGGAAGACTTTCTACCTGAGTTATTTGGAAAATAGTTTTGCTTTTATAATCGGCTATTTCTAACTGTTGATTTAGAAACAATCCTTTAATAAAATTTTCAGCAGCTTCGGGTATATAAAAGCAAACTAATAATTCTGCATGATCATTTTGAAGTTGCATCCGGTCTCCATTTTTTAAAAATGAAGTTTTTATATCGGAAAAAGTAAACAGCTTAAAACTCTTATAACCTTCCCCATATCCTTTGTTATGAAGAAATGCAGCAAACTCTTTATCTGCCGACTTAATAATTTTATAGATGGCAGAAGATAAAGGATACTGATAATTAAAAGGAAGTAAAGCTGGCTTATGCAAGGCTTGCAGTGTTAATTTGAAGCGCATGTTATTCAGTAATCTTTATTTATTTCTTGCTTGTTTAAAGGCGATAGAAGCAGGGCTAAAAAAATTTACTTATGTAATTTATAATTCTATGATGAACATCGGAAACAATTTTTTAGATTAATTATCGGTACGCTGTTTTACTCCAGGCACTATCCATTTTCTGCCTTACAGCTTTCTTACTGTTATGGTAGAGGTAGTTCCAGGCTTTCCGGTATTGAAAAGTTTCAACTTCCCTTTGCCTCACTGAAATATATCCTTCAATAAATCCTTTGCTCAGTACAAAAAGATAGGTAACACTAAGGAAAACCATCATCCAAAAAAGTAGTCTTCCAAATACAATCTTGTAATATTCTGCTGCGTTATATTCAGGAAAAAGTAAGACCCGAAATTCTCTTATAATACTTTTGGGTTGGGCTTCAATTGTTGTTTTTACTTTATGAAAACTGTTATCGATGGCCGCAGTTATGGGTTGAATATTGATTGCAGGAGAAATTAATTTTACGTTTGCTAACTTTTGTTTAAAGCCTCCAACTTCATCTTTCATTTCAAACAAGGCTTTCGCTGTTTTACATTGTAGTTGCTTTACTTCTCGTAACTCCTGCAGTATTTCAAGGACCACGCTTTGCATGACTTCTTGTTCCATATTTTCTTTTTATTAAATCAAATTAAATACTTAAGACCAGCCAGAGGGGAAGGACTTCCCCTCCTTCCCCCACTGAAAATCAATAAGATAAATTTTAAAAGTAAATTTTTATCAGGGCTCGATAGATACTATACAAATATGATTAAATGAATTAGACAGGACCAGTAGGTGGGGTAGGACAACCCCTCCTACCCCCTCTGAAAATCAATTAGATAAATTTTTAAAATAACTTATTTATCGCCGTTAATTATTACTATAAAGTGGCGGGATGTACTGCATTAAATGTCATCAAATCATCTTCCTATTAGCAGGAATACCCTTCGATTCAACTTAATCTGCAGCAAGTTTTAGTTTTAGTCCAGTTTTAGTCAAAAAAAATGCGTTGCATTCAATTTGCAACGCACTGATAATGAGGTGGAGAATAGCGGGTTCGAACCGCTGGCCTCTTGCATGCCATGCAAGCGCTCTACCAACTGAGCTAATTCCCCTAAGGCTGCAAAAGTATTGTGTGACCCTTAATTGAACAAAAGTTTTTAAACAATTAGACACAAGAAGGAAATTATATAAGAAACTATTGTGCTACCAATACTATAGCCGCCAATATTAAGAAATTAAGCATTTGTTGTTTTAGCTAAAATATATCTTGTTATTGCAATGCTGAAAGAGTAAAAGTTTCTTTTACTCTAATTCCTTTGTCAGTAGTTTGTAAAGTGCAACACTCAACTGAAGGGTCGTGTTCAAAATATAGGATGTAATTATAATCAAAAGCCTCCTGCAGGAAAGATTTCTTCTCGTTTAAAGTTGTAAGCGGAAACATATCGTACCCCATTACATAAGGCAGAGGTATATGTGCAGCGGAAGGTAAAAGATCGGCCATGTAAACAATTGTTTTGCTATTGTAATTAATAACAGGCAACATCATAGCGTCGGTATGTCCATAAGCAAACTTCAGTGTTATTGCATCATCTATTATTGATGTACTATCTTTTACTTCAGCAAATTTTAACCGGCCGCTTTCTTTAATAGGTAAGATATTCTCTTTCAGGAAAGATGCTTTTTCCCGCTCGTTAGGTTGTATAGCCCACTTCCAATGCTGCTTATTACTCCAGTAAGTTGCGTTCTTAAATGCAGGTACGAGTTGTTCGCCTTCCCGCACAATACTTCCTCCACAATGGTCGAAGTGAAGGTGAGTAAGCAGCACATCTGTAATATCATTTTTTGTAAAACCGTGTTTTGCTAACGATGTTTCAAGGGTTTCATATCCATGCATATAATAATGACTAAAGAACTTTGCATCCTGCTTATTGCCCATCCCGGTATCAATCAAAATTCTTTTGTCGTTTACTTCAATCAATAAACATCGTAACGCCCATGTGCACATATTATTTTCATCCGCCGGATTTAACTTGTTCCAAATGCTTTTAGGAACCACGCCAAACATAGCGCCGCCATCTAATTTAAAGTAGCCGGCATTAATTGTGTAAAGTTTCATATAGTAATTATGCAGTTGCTAAAACCTGTTTTTGTTTTGATAAAGTAATGGTAAGCATAACGAGTCCTATTGCAAAGAAAGTCATTAAAGCAAGAACAGAATTACGTTGCGAACCGCTAAGTTCTATAATATAACCAAAGCTAAGTAGCCCGATAACACTGGCAAGTTTTTCGGTAACATCATAAAAGCTGAAGAAGGAAGTGGTGTCTTTGGTAACAGGCATTAATTTAGAATAAGTGCTTCTGCTTAAAGATTGAATACCACCCATTACAAAACCAACGCCTGCAGCCAATCCATAAAATGCATTTACATTTCCATGAGGTATAAGGTAACCGATATAACAAAAGCCAATCCAAATAATTACGACTGTTATCAAAGCCTGCAGGTTTCCTATTTTAGAGCTTAAATAAGAGATGGTATAGGCTCCGGGAATGGCAATTAATTGAATTATTAAAATGGCAAGAATAAGGTTAGTGGTAGGTATGCCTAACTCGGTTTTGCCATAAAGAGTTGCAATAAGCATTATGGTTTGTACCCCCATATTGTAAAAGAAGAAGGAGCCCAAAAACCATTTTAAAACAGGAACATTACCAAGCTGGTACCACACTTTTTGTAACTCAGTATATCCACCGGTAAAAACGTTTCGGTTAACATCTTTTACAGCCGCAATTCCTTTGGGTAATCTTCTTAGAGACATTTGTGCGAAGCCCCACCACCAAATACCAACCAGCAAAAAAGAAATACGCGATGCTAGGCCTACCGTTATTCCAAACAATTCAGGTTTTAATACAAACACAAAGCAGATGATTTGCAGGATCATACTGCCAATATAACCCATAGCAAATCCTTTAGCGCTTACACGATCCCGATCTTCTTCGGCAGCTATCTCAGGCAAATATGAATTATAGAATACAAGGCTGCCCCAAAAGCCAAGGCACGCAATAAAGATGCTTAGCATGCCACGCTCAAGATTATCTTTTCCTGTAAAAAAATAAAGGGTACAGCAGGAAATGCTGCCCATAGTACAGAAGAAAAAGAGGAAACCTTTTTTATTGCCTCTATAATCGGCGATAGATGAAAATATAGGCGAAAATGCGGCTGCTATTAAAAATGCTAATGCGAGTATATAATTATATAAAGAAGTGTTTACGAAATTTCTTCCTAAAAAGTACACTTTATCAGCTAGTGTGTTATCAACACCATCACCTGTTACAGTTTCGTAATATGCAGGAAAGATGGTTGAAGTAATAACCAGGTTATAAGCGCTGTTCGCCCAGTCGTACATAGCCCAACCATTAATTACTTTCTTGGATGCAGTTTGCATTCGTTTGGATTAGAATTTAAAGATAATATAAACCGATACAAATAAAAGAGGCTGTCCCCGAAAGCAAGAGGTGGGGTTTTCTATTAAAAAAAGCCATTAAATAACTTTCAATCCTTCCAAACTTTCAACAATTCTATCATAAGTTTCGTCATCACTTAACGCTTCTGCTACAAACCTTTCTCCGATCAGCGCTTCATATAATTCTATATATCTTTTACTGATGGTATCAATCCACGCTTCATTCATTTCGGGCACTGTTTGTCCTTCCTTGCCCATAAAATTATTTGCTATCAGCCATTCCCGTACAAACTCTTTGCTTAGTTGTTTTTGAGGTTCATTATTTTTAAGTCTTTCTTTAAACCCATCCGCATAAAAGTAGCGTGACGAGTCAGGAGTATGTATTTCATCCATTAAAAAAATCTCATTACCAATTTGTCCAAACTCATATTTTGTATCAACCAGTATCAATCCGCTTTTTTTGGCTAATTGTCTTCCTCTTGCAAACAACGCAAGGGTATATTCTTCAAGTTTGGCATAATCGTTCATGCTTACAATTCTCCCGGCAATAATATCTTCTTTCGAAATGTCTTCATCATGGCCAACTGCTGCTTTTGTAGTCGGGGTAATTATCGGATTTGGGAAGTAATCATTTTCTTTCATTCCCTGAGGCAAGGCAACCCCGCATAAATCTCTTTTACCACTTTTGTATGTTCGCCATGCATGGCCGGTTAAATTTCCGCGAACCACCATTTCTACTTTAAAGGGTTCACATCTTTTACCTATTGCTGCATTTGGTGCAGGCGTTGTAACGAGCCAGTTGGGGCATATATCTTTTGTATTATTGAGCATGGATGCAGCAAGTTGATTTAAAACCTGTCCTTTATAAGGGATAGGTTTGGGGAGGATAACATCAAAAGCAGAAATGCGGTTGCTGGCAATCATTACAAGCCATGTATTATTTATTGTGTAAACGTCTCTAACCTTGCCGCTATAAAAATTCGTTTGATAAGGGAATGAAAAATTCGACATACTTCAAAAATAAAAAACACAAGCCTATTAATGTTAACAATTAATGAACTTATAAAACTTGTTTACTTTTTCTGTCTATAAATAAATTTTGAAAAAAAAATAAGTATTATTATTTTCAAATTATAACACTAACGATATGAAAAAAAGCCCTTGCAATTTTGCGCTTGTCCTATTAATGAACATCATTTCGATCGTTGCCTTTTCCCAATCCAATGTTACTATTACCGGAAATGTAAAAAGCAGTGCTAATAACGAATCTGTTTCTGCTGTTTCCGTTTTTATAAAAGGAACCAGTGAAGGCACCTATACGGATGATCGCGGAAATTTCAAAATTACTACCAGCAGAAAATTACCGCTTACCCTGGTGTTTTCGTCTGTCGGCTTTGCAGCCCAGGAGGTAAGCGTTACTGATGTATCTCAGGCTGTTACTGTAACTTTTGAACCTGCAGCTTTTTTAGGCCAGGATGTAGTTGTATCTGCTACACGTACACCACAGCGTATATTAGAATCGCCGGTATCTATTGAAAGAATGAGTGCAGCCAATATTGCCAATGCTGCCGTGCCTGATTATTATGAAGGCATGAGAAATTTAAAAGGCGTGGATTTAACTACATCGAGCCTTACTTTTAAAACGATAAGCACAAGAGGTTTTAACGGAAGCGGTAATCTTCGTTTTAATCAGTTAATTGATGGCATGGATAACCAGGCCCCGGGCTTAAACTTTTCAATAGGGAGTATAGTTGGACCCACAGAGTTAGACATTGATAATGTTGAATTATTACCAGGCGCTTCCTCTGCATTATATGGTTCCGGTGGCATGAATGGCACTATGCTTATTACCAGTAAAAACCCTTTTAAGTACCAGGGACTAAGTATTCAGGTTAAGCAAGGTGTAAATCATATAAATGATCCTTTGCGCAGTGCTGCTCCTTTTTATGATTGGGCGTTACGTTATGGTAAAGTGATTGGAGAAAAGTTTGCCTTTAAAATTTCAGCACAATATATAAAAGCGCAGGACTGGCAGGCAAGCGATACCAGTGATATTTTGCGAACCAATGTATTTAGCAGGGTGAAGCCCGGAACGCGTTTAAGCGACCCGAATTATGATGGCGTAAATGTGTTTGGAGATGAAGCAAGCACCAGCATGAACAGTTTTGCACAAGCCGTAAGAGCACAGGTAAGCGGAATTGGTGGCGGCCCTGCTTTAACTGCATTGTCTGGTTTGATTGCAGCAGGATTAAACCCACAACAAATTGCTGCGGCATTTGCCGGCAATGCATCTTTAGCTCCTTTGGCTTCATACTTACCCTTTCTAATCCCTACAAGCCCGGGTGCCTCAAATCCTTTTGCTAATATTTACGGATCTCAATTTGTAAGCCGTACAGGTTATCATGAACGGGACCTGGTAGATTATAATGCATTTAGTTTAAAATTAACGGGTGGCCTTTATTATAAAATAGCCAGTAATGTTGAAGCTTCTTTAATAGGTAACTGGGGTACTGGTACCTCTGTTTACACAGGTGCTGACCGTTATGCTTTAAAGAATTTGAAAATGGGTCAATATAAGGCAGAAGTTAAAGGCCAAAAATGGTTTCTAAGGGCATATACAACTCAGGAAAATGCCGGTGACTCTTATACTGCCACCACAGCCGCTTTATTTATTAATAATGTATGGAAGACTAATCAAAACTGGTTTACACAATATACCGGTACTTTCGGTGGAGCAAGATTGCAGGGAGTTCCGGATGTACAGGCACATGCTATTGCAAGAGCCGCGGCAGACCAGGGAAGATTATTACCGGGTACAGATGCATTTAAGACTGCTTTTAATAATGCTATCAATACTTCGATCAATGCAGGTGGGGCAAGATTCGATGATAGGACAAACTTATATCATGGAGAGGGTCAATACAACTTAAGTGACTATATTAAAGTTGTTGATGTATTAGTAGGGGCCAGTTACCGTGTTTATCATCTTAATTCTCAGGGCACGATCTTCGTTGACACTACCGGTCCTATAAATGTAAGCGAGGCAGGGGGGTATGTACAATTGCAAAAAAAGTTATTAAGTGATGTACTTACATTAACCGGCTCTGTTCGATACGATAAACATGAAAACTTTAAGGGCAGGGTAACCCCAAGAGCTACAGCTTTAATAAAGGTGGCACCTAATAATAACATTCGCCTCTCTTTTCAAACCGCTTATCGTTTTCCTAACAACCAGGATCAGTACATCAACTTGCTAACGGGCGGCGCTAACAGGTTAATAGGCGGTTTGCCCGAGTTTAATAACTATTTCGGATTTAATACTAACCCTGGTTATACAGCCGAAAGTATAGTGGCTTACAGAAACTCTTTTGGCAGTACGCCAAATCCTGGCCTGCTTCAAAAAGCCCAGTTCGAAACTGTTACACCCGAAACAATGAATTCATACGAAATTGGTTACAGGGGCCTCGCAACAAGTAAACTCTTAATTGATGTATATGGATATTATAGCCAATACACAAATTTTATAGGCAGAGTTGCAGTTGGAAGAGGCGCAAGCGGCGATCCTGCTAAAGCTTTTACTGACCTGGCCAGCCCTTATACCACCAATAATTATTCATTTGTATTAAATACCAGCAACGATGTTAGTTCGTTAGGTTGGGGGGCGAGCTTACAATACGAACTTGGAAAAGGATATATGGCTAATGTAAATGTATCGGGCGACCAGTTGCAAAATGTACCTGCAAATTACTTTACCCAATTCAATACTCCTAAGTACCGCTATAATGTTGGCCTTAGTAATAATAACGCAGGTAAAAATATTGGCTTTAATGTAATGTGGAGATGGCAGGATAAAGTAGATTGGCAAGGCACTTTTGCTGTCGGCGAAATTCCTGCTTTTGGTACTTTAGATGCCCAGGTAAACTACAAAATTCCATCTGTTAAAAGCGTTATTAAGATAGGTGGCTCAAACGTTCTAAATAAATATTATTATAGCGCTTTCGGCAACC
>MWYU01000094.1 GCA_002050375.1 Chitinophagales bacterium 62-2 | reverse complement strand
ACATGATGCAGCTATTGCGTAAGCGGTATGCTTCCTGAATTATTAAAACGTAATTCGCGCTATATCGTTTTGACAGAGAACCGGCGAAGCACCACTCTTAACTCATAATTCATAATTTATTTCCGCAATGTTCTTATCTGTTACAGAATTAGTGGGACGTTTCCATCCGGTTTTAGTTCATTTACCCATTGGTATTTTATTAATCGGTCTCCTGTTGCAATTTCTCTCAGCCAAAGAGCAATACAAAATATCCCCTGAAGTAATTAAAATTGTTTTGTTATATGGTACGTTCACAGCTATTATTTCTTGCATAACAGGCTACCTGCTTTCATTAAGCGGCGATTATGATGGCAGCCTTGTTCAGTGGCATATGTGGATGGGAGTAACAGTTGCCCTGGCATCGGTCTTATTATGCATAAGAATTTTAAAAAAGCGATATGGAATTATCCATAAAGCCACCTCCTTTTCTTTATTGATGCTTGTTATTATTACCGGGCATTTAGGAGGTTCATTAACTCACGGCTCAGATTACCTCACCTCTGCTTTAATCAGCGATACAGATACAATTGTGATACAGAAAAATATCGTCAATATACAGGAGGCTAAAGCTTATGAAGATGTTGTTCAGCCGTTGCTGCAATCAAAATGTTATAGCTGCCATAATGTAAAAAAACAGAAAGGCGGTCTACGAATGGATGATCCGCAATTGCTGATGAAGGGTGGAAAAGATGGAAAAGTGATCCTGGCAGGAAAGGCAGCAGAAAGCGAATTAATTAAACGGTTACTGCTGCCGCGGGAGGCTGAACATCATATGCCGCCTAAAGAAAAGCCCCAATTAAATGAGCGTCAAATTGCATTGATACATTGGTGGATTGACAAAGGTGCAGATTTTGAAAAGAAAGTAAAAGAGCTTGAGCAACCGGAAAAAGTACAGCCTCTTTTATTAGCACTGCAAGGCAATCAAAAGGAATATAAAACCCCTTCAACTATTCCTCTGCAGCAAGTTGAAAAGGCTGATGAGAAGGCAATCTTTGCGCTTAAAGATATAGGGGTTGCAATTACCCCCGTAGCGAAAGGAAGCAATTATCTCACCGCTAATTTTGTTACTGCAAACAGTGTGAGTGATGAAACTATAAAGCTTTTATTACCCATTAAAAAACAATTGGTCTGGCTTAAACTTGGCGATACAAAAATTACAGACAAAGCCTTACAAATTTTAGCTGAATGTACTAATCTCACTATACTTCATCTAAACAATACCAACATAACTGATAACGGTTTGCAGTCACTAAAATCGTTAACTAATCTTCAATTGCTTAATCTTGTAAACACTAAAGTCACCGCTGTAGGAGTTGAGCAGTTAGCAAATTTGAAAAAGCTGCAATCCATCTATCTTTATAGAACAAATGTAAAAGCTGGTGGCTGGTTTAATCTCCAAAAGACTTTTCCAACGGTTATGATAGATACCGGTGGTTATACTATCCCTTTTTTAAGC
>MWYU01000053.1 GCA_002050375.1 Chitinophagales bacterium 62-2 | reverse complement strand
CTGCACAACCCATCAATGAACGTGTGAGTTCTGTTTTATTTTTATAATAAGTAAGTTTAGTAAAGGAATGAGGTTCCTCTAATTTTAAAATTACATGCAGACCTTCTTTTGGCGTCATACCTGCGGCTTTAACTTCATTATCTAATGAATCTGTAAATTGTACAAGTTCTTTTAGCATAAATACATTTATTTTATTCTACGTCTCTTGTGGTATAATTCTATATTTCGTTTTAATGTATAAAAATCCTTTATAAATAGTAGTCTTAGCTTTCCAATATGTTACCCTCCCCATAAGCTTCATTACTCATTTTTAATTGTTCACTAATCAATAATTTCTCCCTTTCAATTTCGGCTATCAGTTCTTCTTCGGTAGGGAGGTACAGGCGGTATTTAGTGGCAAAGAGCTGCTCGTTTCCGTTGAGGATAGAATATTTAACTACCGTTTCTTCTTTTTCGCAGCATAAGATAATGCCGATGGTTGGGTTATCTCCATCGGTTCGCTTCAGGTCATCAAACATTCGAATATACATGTCCATTTGCCCGGTATCCTGGTGCGTGAGCTTTCGGGTTTTCAGGTCAAACAGCACGAAGCATTTCAGGATGTAATTGTAAAAAACAAGGTCAATAAAAAAATGAGAAGTTTCGGTACTGATGCGTAACTGCCTGCTTACAAATGAAAAGCCTTTGCCCAGTTCTAATAAAAACTGCTGCAGGTTGGTGATTAAAGCAGTTTCTATTTGTTGTTCGTTTACATTGTAAGGTTGGGGAATATTTAGAAATTCAAAGATGTAAGGGTCTTTAATAAAATCTGCCGGTGATTGTTTTTCTAACTGTCCTGATTGCTGCAGCGCTTCGTGTTTGTTCTGAGATGAAAGTAAACGTTCGTAATAAAAAGTATTGAGGTTACGTTCAAGAACGCGTGTACTCCAGTTTTGCTCAGCGGCCTCATTAAGGTAATATTGACGTGCATTTATATTTTCAACCCTCATTAACAGCCGGTAATGAGACCAGGTTAACTCTTTTCGTAAAGAGGGAGGTATTGTAACATCTGACCTTTCTTCCAAATCGTTACGCACTGCGTAGCGAATCTCTGCAGTCGGAAATGTAAGGTAAAATTGCCTGAAATTGCGAAGATTAGCTTCGGAAAAGCCTTTGCCAAATTCGCCGGAAAGCTGTTTTGAAAGCTCCCTTATAAGAAATGAACCGTAGTCTGCTCTTTCATTTCCGCTTTGCTCTTCTTCAACTATGCGTTTACCAATGTTCCAATAAGTCTCCACCATTACAAAGTTGACCGCGTTATAAGCCTTTTGTCTGCCGGCAGTAAGTAAGCTTTTAATATCTGCTATAAACTTTTGTGCAATTTCCATTTTATCAAAAGCAATTTTATATTAGCCTTTTTGTCTCCATTAAATTCGCTACGCACTGTGTAGCGAATCTAAGGAACGTAAGGTAAATTGGTTGGAATTGTAACATAAAGTTTACCATCCCTAAGCCAATTAG
>MWYU01000062.1 GCA_002050375.1 Chitinophagales bacterium 62-2 | reverse complement strand
GTTGTAGGATATGGAACACAAAGAAAGGCTACCTTAACCGGTGCTGTAGCCAGCATCAATAATAAGCAACTCAGACGCAGCCCTGCTCTTAATTTGAGTAATGCCTTAGCCGGCCAGATGCCAGGCGTTATAACCTCAAATAGATCAGGCGAACCTGGAAGAGATAACTCTACTATTTTAATAAGGGGAAGAAGTACAACCGGCGATAATAGCCCACTGGTTGTTGTAGACGGAATACAAGGAGTAAGTGGTTGGGAACGTATAAATCCCAATGACATTGAATCTATCTCTGTTTTGAAAGATGCCTCTGCTGCAATTTATGGAGCCCAGGCTGCAAACGGTGTAATTCTAATTACAACTAAAAGGGGAAGCACTGGAAAGCCTACCATTAATTATACTTTCAATCAGGGTCTTAGTCAACCTACCAGAGTTCCTAAAGTGGCCGGTTCTGCTGTTTTTGGCGAATATGTAAACGAATTGCTTGCGAAAGATTTACAACCTCCCCGCTGGACTGAGGCTGAATTGAAAAAGTTTGCAGACGGTAGTGACCCGATCAATTACCCAAGTGTAAATTGGTATAAAGAGATACTACAGCCAAATACATTGCAGAGCATGCATAATCTTGCTTTAAGGGGCGGCAGCGAGAATATTAAGTATTCAGTTTCGGGATCGTTTACAAACCAGGATGGCATATTTAAAAAGGGAAGTACAAATTTTAAGACTTACTCCCTTCGTACTAACCTCGATGCCCAGGTAAACAAAAATATCAAAGTCGGTTTTGACATGAATGCCGGAATTGATAATGGTAATTACCCTACTTCGAGTACCACCAGCACCTTTGGGCGCATGTTGGTTGTTCCGTGGATCCCTGTTTACTGGTCTAATGGATTCCCTTCAGCAGGAATTGAAAGAGGAGACAATCCTGCTGTAATGGTTACAGATGCTACGGGAAACGTTAACGATATGACACAGCGGTACCTGCTAAAGGCATCTTTTGATATCAACCTTCCTTTCGTACCCGGATTAGGGGTTGATGGATATTTTAGCTACACCAATAACAGTGGCTTTATTAAGAACTTCCAAAAGCCATGGACGGTTTATGATTACAACAGTGTTACTAATAAATATATTCCGGTTGGAGGAGGAGGTATTTTGGCTCCGCAGCTTCGGGAGACCTCGAACAGAGACCGGCGTTCTTTATATAACCTTCGCATTAAATATGAAAAACGGTTTAATGATCACAATCTAAATACTTTTATTGCTGCTGAGCAAGAGGAAGCTTTAAATACTAACTTTTCCGCATTTAGAAGAAATTTTTTATCTCCATCAATTGATCAGCTATTTGCAGGAAGTCTAACAGGACAGGAAGCTACAGGGTCAGCATCTGATCGTGGCCGGAAGAACCTTTTTGGTCGTTTGGGCTACGGGTTCAAAGATAAATACCTCGTTGATTTCAACTTCAGGTATGACGGGTCTTCCATCTTTCCGAAGGGTAAGCAGTTTGGCTT
>MWYU01000055.1 GCA_002050375.1 Chitinophagales bacterium 62-2 | reverse complement strand
GAACCGGCTTTCCGGCAGCGTCTTTATAAAAATAAACGCCCTGACCCGGAAAACCTTTCCAATAGTGGTAATCACTTTCAGGCAGATGAGTCCCAACGCCATACTTGCCGATGAAACCAGTATAATAGCCGCTCTGCTTCATCAACGCAGGAAAATTTTTCATGCGGGCGGA
Source organism: Chitinophagales bacterium 62-2 (assembly GCA_002050375.1). Classification (GTDB taxonomy): domain Bacteria; phylum Bacteroidota; class Bacteroidia; order Chitinophagales; family Chitinophagaceae; genus Segetibacter. The sequence continues at coordinate 1,337 of MWYU01000055.1, read as the reverse complement.
ATCAGAGAAATCGGTAGCAAAATCAAGGATACGATGCCTGGCAGCATATTGACCGCTAAACATACTGGCCCTGCTTATACTACAAATAGAGGTTGTTACGTAGGCATTTTTAAATAGGGTGCCCTCACTGGCCAGCCGGTCAATGTTAGGGGTTCTAACAATAGAATTACCCATGCATCCCAAAGAATTATATCGCAAATCGTCCGCTAAAAGAAAAATGATGTTTGGCTTTTCTGCCAGCTTTTTTTTAAAAGAAAGAAGCAGCGGTGGAACCAGTAAACCAATGATAATAATTACGAGGAAGAATTTGCGGGTATCCATAAAAAGGTAGGATTTATTTATACCAATTGGTGTTTCTATTTTATTCAATAATTGCTTTGCCTTCATAATTCATCTTGATGTATGGAACCGTTTCGTTTTCATCTACCACGTAATTCCATTTTTTTACATACTCCATTCCCGGCCTGAAATCATCCTTTCTTTCACGGAGCATTTTAGTCAATCTTGAATCAAGGTCTTGCTGAACTGGTTGCAAACTAGCCTGACCAATTAAATTATTTAACTGAAAAGGATCCTTTACATTATCAAACAGCAGCCACGCACCTTTCAGATCTCTTACGTAGGTAAACTGCTTAGTAACAATTCCGCGGTATTCCCTACCTCCTGCTTTTCGGTTCCATTGGCCGAATGGCTGTACACAGGAAATCATCGTTTCGGCAATGTTGTCTTTTCTTTTTCCTAATAATACTTGCGATAGATCTTTCCCTTCTACGGATGGAGGAACGGGTATACCTGTAAACCCTAATAAAGTAGGCATAATATCGGGAGTATTTAAAAGAACGGTAGATGTTTTTCCTTTGATGCCGAACGCGGCTGGATAATGGATGAGGAAAGGAACGCGGATACTTTCTTCATAAGGCTGCTGTTTATTCCATGAACCATGCGCCCCCAACAAGTCGCCATGATCTGCGGTAAAAACTATAACGGTATTATTTTCTATCCCGGCATCTTTAATAGTTTGCCAAATCCTGCCTATACAATCGTCGAGTGCGGCAATGTGAGAATAATATCCCTTCATATCTTTTTGTACCTTTTCCCGGAACTGTACAGGCACATTAGCATTTATTTTGAACTCTTTGTTTTCATACATCGCCCTGTATTTTTCTGGTGCCGTTTGATAGGGATCATGTGGGGGCCCGATAGAAACAAACAGGAGGAAAGGTTTACTGGCTTTTGATTGCTCTGTTATATAATTGCAGGCATCATCAGTTTGGGCTATAGCATCGTATCCATCCCATATTAATTTTTTTTCTGAGTTGTTGGCATAGTACATGGAG
>MWYU01000667.1 GCA_002050375.1 Chitinophagales bacterium 62-2 | reverse complement strand
TTAGTGGAGGTTCCAATATTCGTGTTCTTTAGAGTAATGCTTACTCCCTGCATTGCGTTCCCCGCATTATTGGTTACTATACCTTCTATTGCGTTTGAATTTTGGGAGAACCCGCTTGATGCAACGTTTAAGCAGAATATAAAGGTTAAAAGAAAGCCCGGCTTGAAGATTAAATAAAACTGTTGATTAAAAGTAGAAAGAGCAGAATTGCAACGTTGTGTTACTTGCATAAAATTTGTACTTAGTAGATAAAAAAATTGGTTTTGGTTACTGCGACTGTAAACTCTTAATGAGGTAAATGTTTAAACATTTCCAGCTTTTTGTTTGCACTATATGATATTTGAATAATTTTTTCGGTGCTAATTCTTAGGTCTGTCGCCAATCTTCTTAAAGTTATTTTCAAGATCGGTTAAGTTGTGTCCATAAGATTTTGGAAATACCATGTCGCTAATGTTAGCAATTTCTGCTATCAAAATCTTACTACTATTCATTTATGCCGCGAACTCCTTCTGTGGTATCTTTTTGTGAAGCGTTTCTACAAAAACCTGCTATCATTAAAAGCCGAGCTGTTTATAGTTTGTAGGAGATATGGTTTAGTGATTTCGTTAGATAAGTGATAGAATAGAAATGAAAAATAATTAAAATTTGTTGATCATTTGTTTTTTTTAAGAGTTTTATTTCACCTGCGGAAGCTGTCTAAATTTTATTTTTTGGTACCGACAGGTTGTTTTTATGGCATCATCGTTTCCTCCCTATTTGACTGGATTGGTTCATCAGGTCTCCTTGTGCAGCTTCGGGCTTTAATGTAGTTGTGCCGCTTCTTCAAGCCTGAAAGGCTTCAATGTGAATAGCTCCGGGTACAACCCGGTGAAGTATAGTTGAATCGCCACCGACAACCCCAAAGGGGTTGAATGTGAAAATCTCTACAATAAATATTTTTCATCAAACTGAATTCCATTCTCTATCAACAACCGCTTGTACTCATCATAATCCGCCTCCGGCGGACTGACTTGTGATGTTCTTTTTGATTTTTAACGTGATCAATAATGACATCTTTTTCTTTGCTGGAATAAGTGAAGGCACCGTATGCATCCTGCCAGCCTTTGAAATTAGGAAACAAACCACTTCCTTTCATCCACAAACTGCTGGATACTTTTATATCCTTGATATAACCGGCAAGCAAGATGGAAGGATGAAGGTCAGAGAAAATATGAATATGTTCTTCAATGCCATTTAATGCGGTAAAGCTTACAATTATGATTCTTTATTACACCCCAGATATACTTGTACAGATCTTCACAATGAGCTTCCGTTAAAGTTGTTTCCCTGCTTTTAGTACCAAATATTATTTGATAAAAGATTTGCTTGCAGGTGCTCATAATTTATCTGTGTAAAAGAGAAGAAATGCTTTATTCGGGAATTGTGTACTTGTTTCTTTGTTAACGGTGTTGTTCGGTTATTCACATTCAACCACTTCGTGGTTGTCTTAATCTATTCATACCGCCACTCTCCGGGTTACACCCGGAGCTATTCACATTGAAGCCCTTCGGGCTTCTGCCCGCTGTCGTTGACTGTGGTTCAACTTTTCTTATCAATATAATTCAGTAAGGTAAATAAGACAGCTTCTTAGAAAATACATATTCCTTGTAATGAGCCAGGCAAAACCCATTATACTATTTAAGTGCGAAAGCCATATACCAACCACCCGGCTTTCCACCCCGGGCTCCACCCACTGCTATGGCCACATATTGCTTGCCATTAACCTCGTAGGTAACAGGAGTTGCATAGCCACCTGCAGCCAATTGATATTCCCATACTACTTTACCTGTCTTTCTATCAAAAGCACGAATTCGGTCATCTTTGGTACCGGCAATAAAAATAAGACCCCCGGCAGTTACACAAGGACCTCCATAACTCTCGGTGCCTGTAATCGGAATACCTTTTTTGGTAAGTTCCGGATATTCTCCAAGAGGCACCCGCCACACATAGTCACCTGTATTAAGGTTAATGGCATTAAGCGTTCCCCATGGTGGCTTAACCGCGTTATATCCGTCCTGGTCTTTAAAGGGTTTCCATACTTTATTTATATACTTTGGAGTATAAGGAAAATCCTGTTTCTTTTCCTGCACTGTTGCCACATTCACGCTATGTTCGCCCTGAACCCGTGCCGGCTTAATTTCTTTGTCAAGAAGATAGTTCACAATTGCCTTTCGGTCTTCATCAGAAATTTGTTGAAAAGCAGGCATTCTACCGATGCCTGTTTTTATTACAGTATTAATTTGTTCAAAGGAACGGCGGCTACTTATTTTAAGAAGATTTGGAAAAGCGTTGCCACTACCCTTTCGGTCGGAGCCATGACAGGATGAACAATTTTTTAAGTAAAGAGCATTGCCGTGCGAAAGGTTAGCCATTTCCTTTGTTAGTGCTGCCTCATTCTGCATAATTAAATCCCAGGGTTGATCATTTGAATTTTGGTATAGAATGCCATCAGGATCTATTGCATTACCTCCCCATTCGGCACCACCACTGTAACCAAAGAGGATAGTGCCAATAGTGTCGGGAGGTAAGAATTTATGATTAGGTTGGGGCGTTTCAAGGAAACGTTTCTTTACAAAAGCATGAGCTTCGGGTGAAAGGTCTGTAATGTCTGCTTCTGTAAATACCTGGTGCGCAAACGGCAAAGGTTTGAGGGGATACTTTTGTGTCGGGTAAGGGTGCTCTCCGGGAAGTCCTTTAGTTGGAACCGGTCGCTCTTCAACAGGAAATAAAGACGTTCCTTTATCCCTGTCCAGCACATAAACCAATCCGTCTTTGGTGGCTTGTACTACTACATCAACCGTTTTACCATCGCGTTTTATGGTAGTTAAATTAGGAGGACAAGGGTGGTCGCGATCCCACAGATCGTGATGAATTGTTTGATAGTACCAATTCAACTTACCGGTTTCCGCGTCAAGGGACATGATACAATTAGCATAAAGGTTTGCACCTTCACGATCACCGCCATAAAAGTCGGCGGCGGGTGAGCCCGTTCCAAAGTAAACCGCACCTCTCTTATCGTCTACTACCAAACCGCTCCAATTGTTGGCTGCCCCAATCTTTTTATAAGCATCTTTCGGCCAGGTTTCGTAACCGGGTTCTCCAGGCTGCGGTATTGTATGAAATACCCATTTCAATTTACCTGTTACTATGTCGAATGCGCGAATATGGCCGGGCGCTGCATCTCCAGCCTCTGACACGCTTGAACCCATTACAAGCGTATTTTTATAAACCGCACCGGGAGTTGTTGCGCTAACTGATAAGACATTCACATCATGGTTGAGATTAGTACCTAATCCTTCATGCAGATCTACTCTTCCATTGCTACCAAAGGTCGTAACGGATTTACCGGTTAATGCATTTACGGCGTAAATAAAAGCGCCTTGTGAAAAAAGAATACGCTTGTCATCACCATCTTCCCAATACATTACTCCTCTGTTTGCACCAAATTTTTGCTTATCCTTTACAGGTTCAAATTTCCAAAGCTGCTCACCAGTGGCGGCATTTAAGGCAAACAAATTAACTTCAGCAGAGGTACCATAAAGAATACCATTTACAACAATAGGCTGGCACTGTGTTTCCCTTAATCTCGGTGGCTTACCGTCACTTGTGTCCTGTGGATCATTAGCAAAATAAGTCCATGCCACCTGCAGGTTTTTAACATTGTCAACATTAATCTGGTTTAAAGGAGAATATCGATTGCCCGCTTTATTGCCGCCGTAAGCAGGATAATTTTGTCCGGCTTGCATTACACTGCTTTTTTCCGCATCACGATCTTTACAACTGGTAAATAGTAAAAGACCCACAACAAAGGATGTCAACTTATTCTCCATCTCTAATTTTAAATTGTTTTTATAAAGTATAGAATTCATAAAAAGTTTTCCAGCTAAATTCCTCCCCGGGATTTATTTTAATATGGATATAAGGTTCAGGACACACAGTAGCTTGAGCAGACCAGAATACTAATTTTGAAAGAGGTTGATCGCTTCTAATTCTTACTCCCGCGCCTGTTCTTTGATTCTCAACTCTTATATCATAATCCTTTGCACTATTACTAAATCCTGACAAGGATGAATAATAAAGGTGCTCACTCTTCGCAAGGTTTTTGAGGAATATGATTTGATTATTTTTTAACTCTCCCAATGCTGCGGCTCCCGGCGGTTGCCCGGCAAGATTAAAGGGGAACTTAACCACATAGTCAGGTCCTACAAGTTGTTTATCTATAACAAAAAAATTGTGATTGTATACATCCGTTTCTATTGTTTGCTTCCCTTTATTTTTCAGTGTATGCGATAAAACCATTTCCGGTTTACCTTTTATTAATTGAACTGTTTTTTTATATTCATATGCATATTCTTTGTCGTTAAGCTTATGCATGAACTCTACCTTATCCGATTTCTTTTTAACCTTCCACACACCGCCGTTTAAAATTTTGTAAGGAGTTACAATTGAATATTTGGGTTCTTCAGGTTTAGAAACCATACCGATGCCAATTTTTAAAAAGCTCTCACCAACTCCCGCTTTATCATAACCAACAGGAAGAAAATCTTCAACCGGACCCATAATAGCATCATGAAGAGTGGGGCTGTATTTATCAAACCACTGTCCGAAATAAGTATGGCCGTTATACTGCAGATCCGGCATTACTGCCGACCAATCAAACCGCGATCCCCGATAATATCCTTTTGTGGAATCGGGCAAGTATAAGCGGGCATTAATTATTCCGTTAGTAATGTTAGCCAGGGGAAACTGATCAATAGGTTTAGCACCTATTGCAAAAAAAGAAAGTATAAAAACAATAAGACAGGCTTTCGTCATAAAAGGAAGTTTAGTGAACAACCCTGAAAAACGAATATATAAAACAAATCGTTGTAAATTTTTTCCCGCAGTGTTTCTCGCTGCCAATAATAATAAGTTTAAGCGCAAGGATTTTAAAAGGTAAAAAACCAGCTAACTCATTTTGCTAACCCCACCGTTCATTAAAAAACAAGTGCTGGTTTTTAATCTAAAACTCTTATTTTACAACAGTTTTATAACTACTCCCCATTTAAATAATTAGGTCTATGGGCACATTTGTTTCTATCATTCTACAAACAAAATAATTTATAACTTAAAACTATAAAAATGAAGAACGAACGTAGATCGGTAATGAAAAAGCTTCTTGCCTCTGTTATTGGTTTTGCCGGTTTTGGTGTTGCTGCAAGTGCAAAAACTACTAACAATAGCAGTGCTGAAAAAGAAGTTTTTGATATAGAAGAAGACCAGGATGTTCCATTATTCTCCGGGGCAACAACATTTAGTGGTCTTGTTTTTATTGCCGGAAAAGGAGCACATGTTGCACCATTTGAAATTAAGGCACACACCGAAATTGTGCTGAAAGAACTGGAGAAAGGATTGATAGCAGCAGGATCTTCTATGGAGAAAGTTCTTAAAGTAAATGTTTACCTTAATGACATTGCCGACTACAAAGGAATGAATGAGGTGTATAAAGGCCGCTTTGGTAAAAAGCCTCCTGTACGTACAACTGTAGCGGTAGCCAAAGGCGGAGTGCCCGGTGATTCTCTGGTCGAGATGGACTGCATTGCTTATGTTTAATGCAAGTCAAACAATCTCTACTTTCCAATTTCCTTTACTCATGGTATAGCAGGTTATATTACTGCCTTACCAGATCTATGATACTCAACTAAAAAATTAAAGTCTCACAAGGGTATAGGTACTTATATTGTATCTCTTAAATTTTTTATCAGATGAAAAAATTACTATTACTACTTGCTGTTTTTATTCCTTTTGCTGTTATTAATGCGCAGTCTTATTCGATTGTAATACAAGGAGGCCGCGTTATCGATCCGAAAAACAACATTGATGGGATAATGGATATTGCAGTTAATGATGGCAAGATTGTACAGGTGGCAAAAAATATTGATGCTAAACAGGCAATACAAGTGGTAAATGCCAAAGGCATGTTAGTTACTCCCGGTTTAATTGATATTCATTCACATAACTTCTGGGGTACTGAACCTAACCATCAATATGAGAATGGCAACCTTGCTTTGCCACCCGATGGATTTACTTTTAGAAGTGGTGTTACCACCGTTGTAGATGCAGGGAGTTCTGGCTGGCGTACTTTTCCAACTTTCAAGGCGCAAACTATTGATGAATCGAAGACCAGGGTACTTGCGTTTTTAAATATTGTAGGTGAGGGAATGAGGGGCGGATACGAGCAGAATGCAAACGACATGGATGCTAAGATGTCTGCCAATGTTGCTAAACGGTATAAAGATAACATCGTGGGTTTTAAAGTTGCCCATTATGAAGGTCCTGAATGGACGCCCGTAGACAGGGCCGTTGAGGCGGGAAAGCTGGCAGGTAATATTCCTGTAATGGTAGATTTCGGTGGCAGTAATCCGCCCTTATCAATAGAAGAATTATTTACGAAGCATCTTAGGCCGGGCGATATTTTTACGCATTGCTTCGGACAACTTGCAACCCGCGAATATATCGTAGATGTGCAAGCCAATAAAGTGAAGCCCTTCGTGTGGGAAGCGCAGAAAAGAGGAATTGTTTTCGATGTAGGTTATGGTGGTATAAGCTTCGCATTTTCGCAAGCCGTTCCTGCTGTTAAAGAAGGTTTTTATCCAAATTCAATCAGTACAGACATACATGTTGGGAGTATGAATAACGCAATGAAAGATATGCTTACCACAATGGCCAAGTTTCTTGCAATGGGAATGGATCTAAAAAGTGTTATTACGGCAAGTACCTGGAATCCTGCTAAGGAAATAAAGCGTGAGGAATTGGGAAATCTTTCCGTAGGCTCAGAAGCAGACATAGCTATACTTAATATGCGTGACGGAAAATTCGGTTTGTTTGATTATACAGGTTATAGAATTCCTGCTACCAAAAGGTTTGAATGTGAAATGACCATTAGAGCCGGTAGGATTGTTTATGATTTTAATGGAATTGCAACTCCTGTAATTGTTCCTTTAAGACCTGCAGCAAACACGCGAAATGCCCAGGCTGCCAACACTCATTGATACTCTTAATTTTTTTTAAGTTCTTATGGAATAAGCATTCAATGAAAGAATTTGCCGCACAATAAAATAACGTGCAATGCTCCTACAAATAATTTTTTAATAGTAAAATATATTTTCCAGGTGGTAACCAAAACAACGCCTCTTTTAAAATTGTATAGGTTTAAAAAACTGTTTTTTGTTATCGGGGTTCTTATGGTATTTTCTTTTATCAGTTTTCGGGCAATTCAACCTCGCAAGCCTATTCCTCCTGCAGCTACCCACAATGGCGGCCTGATTTTACCGGCCAACTTTCAAGCTATAGTTGTAGTTGATAGCCTTGAAGGTCGTGCAAGACATATTGCTGTAAATAACAACGGAGATATCTATGTGAAACTGAGATTTCCTGACTCCATCGGCGGTAATGTTGCTTTAAGAGATACAAACAAAGATGGCAGAGCAGACATCATTCAAAAGTTTGGTAATTATGATGACAAGGGCAGCTATGGAACTACAATGAGAATTCATAATGGCTACCTCTATTTCAGTTCGGAGTTAAATGTATTCCGGTATAAACTAACGCCTGGTAAATTAATTCCCGAAGGTGAAATGGAATGGATACTTAAAGATGATTTCGCACATGGCCGACACGAACATATCACCAAACCTGTGGCCTTCGATGGCAAAGGGCATATGTTCGTTCCTTTTGGAGCCGGTTCTAATTCGTGCCAGGAAAAAAACCGAACTCCCGGCTCTCCGGGAATACCTGATTGTCCATGGTTAGTTGACCATGCCGGCATTTGGCAGTTTGATGAAAACAAGATCGGGCAGACACAAAAAGATGGAGTTAGAATTGCAACAGGATTAAGAAGTATTGTAGCCTTAGATTATAATACTACTAACAACTCTTTGTACTGTATAAACCATGGCAGAGACGACCTAACTTCTTTATGGCCCGAGCTTTTTAGTCCATGGCAAAATGCCCTTTTACCTTCGGAAGAATTTTTTAAAGTAGACAAAGGCCTCGACGGCGGATGGCCTTATTACTATTATGACCAGGTACGTAAAAAGAAGTTTTTAAACCCCGAATATGGAGGAGATGGCAAAAAAGAAGGGGACGGAGCAAAACTTACAAAACCTATCATTGGTTTCCCGGGTCATTGGGCTCCCAATGATTTACTTTTTTATAAAGGCAATCAATTTCCGAAGCGCTATAAAAATGGTGCATTTATAGCTTTTCACGGTTCTACTAACCGTGCTCCTTACCCTCAGTCCGGTTTTTTTATCGCCTTTGTTCCTTTTAAAAATGGAGTTCCTTCAGGCCCTTATGAAATCTTTGCCGACAACTTTGCGCAGGTAGAGCCGCTGATAAGTGTTAGCGATGCTGTGTACCGCCCAATGGGATTAGCTATGGGACCGGATGGATCTTTATACGTCAGTGATACCGAGAAAGGTAAAATATGGAAAATAAGATATAGAGGAGATAAGAATAATTTTGGCACACCTCAGTTGGCTGCAATGGAAAAAAGGAAGATGTTGCCTCACTTCAAAAGTCCGGATGAAGTTAAAGACAACCTGATAAGTGGAATGTCGGCCGGAGGTGCAAAAGTGTATGCAACCTATTGCATGTCGTGCCACCAGTTGAATGGTAAAGGTGACGGAAACCGGTTCCCTCCGCTGGCAGGTTCTGAATGGGTAGTAACCGGAAGAAGTATGAGGGACAAAGAAAGGCTGATAAAGACGGTTCTAAAAGGCCTTGAAGGAGAGATAGAAGTTTTAGGCAAACCTTACAGTAACACAATGCCTGCCTTTAGTTTGTTAAGTGATGACGATGCCGCAAAGGTTTTAACCTACATCCGTAATAATTTTGGCAATAAAGCACCGGCAGTATCTGCAAGTGATGTACGGGCAGTAAGAAAGACTTTAGATATAAAATAGATAACGGGGCAAAGCGTAAAATTCTTTTACAATCATGTTAGCGGTAATCCTTTGCATTCAACTGTAAGTAACAGCATAGCGTTGAATGAGGAGCAGATTTTAAATTTCTATCGAATAGTATTTTAAATTGCGATAAATTCATTAGGTTAAAAAGACAAAATAAAATGAAAATTAAGGGCATTGTACTGACACTGTTGTTAATTCATTGTCTTGCTTCCTCCTTTCAATGTAGTAAATGTAATGTGAGAGATATGCATTTAGATGGTAGTAAAAGTTGGCTGCCACAGAAAGGTACAACTCAGTTAGCTTTTGTTGACAATACGGGTAATGTAACAAATTTTGCCATTCGGGCGCTCGACACAACAGTAGTAAACACAAGTGAATGCGGGGACACATACAACTATCAATACATCACTAATACCCTTTATCTTAATACTGCAAGAACAGACTCTATTTACTTTAACCTTTTTAATAAGGCTAATCTTGAGGGAAGGGCAGTAAGTAATAACACCTATATTTTTTCAATGTGGGACGTTTTGGGTAAGGCAAAAGAAGGAGTACAAGCAAAAACCCTTTTTCAGTTTTTAATTGGTAGCAAAACATATAGAGAAGTGATCGTAGTTTTTCGTAGTAGCTCTGCACCAGATACAGTAGACTCAGTAATGATTGCTAACAATAACGGTATAGTTGGTTTTAAATATTATGGCAAGAAATACTCTTTACAGTAATAGGACTACTGCTAACAGTTACCAGACGAGCAATAATACGCTGCACTATACTGACGCCTTTACCAGTTCTTCCTTAATTCGTGCTGCTACAATTTTCTCCTGTCCCGCTATCATCATCCATGGAGAAACCGTTATAGAATTTTTTCCGCCACCATAGGCTTCAATAGAAGGAGAACCTTTTATTAAAGCCTGCAGTAATCCATCTCCGGAAAGCCTAATTTTATCTGTATCCCATGATATTTGTAACGTGGGCGTATGATCGGCAACGGGGGGTACAGTCACATTGGTTGTCACATTTTTAACCGACTTAGCAGCCTTCTCTATAACTGCAACCCTGTCTTCCCATTCTTTCCATTCCTTATCATGATCGTTGCTTAGATATCTTTCTAATGCTACATACAAGCCCAGGATTTCTTCTTTATTTACCTTCATTCCGCGGCCTATGGTAGCTCCTCTTGGCGGTGCGCTTAAACGGGCTGCCGAAATAATTTCTTTTTTGCCCATTAGTATTCCAGTGCTTTGGGGCCCTCTTATGGCTTTACCGCCAGACATGGCAACAAAACTGTAACCCATATCATTGAACTTCCATAAGTTTTCCACTGGCGGAACGTTTGCAGCCATATCAATGGTCGCCGGTAAATTATGTTTGTTAGCTAAAGCCAGCCATTCCTCATGTTGTATTTTTCCATGAAAAACTGCACTTCCTAAAAAGTGCATCGAAGCCGTTTTTTCATTTACCGCTTTATCTACATCTTCTGCTGTTTCTACATAAACCAGTTTCACCCCGCAATTTACCAACGCATGATTGTAATGGATCTTATGGCCATTCTGAATAATCACCTCTGTTTTCATACCTCCGTCTTGAAGATTAGGCAGTTGCTCTACTTTTTTTAAATCCATTCCCGTAAGTATTCCTGCCATGCCTAAAGTTATAGCAGAGAAAGCTCCCGAGGTAACGGTAGCCGCTTCAGCATGAGCCATTTTTGCAATCCTCTCTCCTACTTTATCCTGTAATTCATCAAGCATGCAATAATCTTTTGAACTATTATTAATAGCATTTAAAACGTAGTCGTGCATTAAAGAGCCGGTCATAAAAGTTATGGTACCTCTTGCATTAATAAATGTTCTTACACCAAGTTCTTTTAAAAGATCCCGCTTTGCCGGTGGTGGGGCAGCCTGAACTTTTTTAGACGGAACAAGACTTGCGAGAATACTGCCGGCAAATGGCAAAGCAGAAAGGCTTTTAATAATATCTCTACGTTTCATGATGATTTTTGTTACGGATAAATGATAATTGAAGTTACTTAAAGAAAAATATTGGTAGCACAAGCAGTGATGGCTGGCCGGCACAGTTAAAGGTTGCCGCCTTTCTGCACCAAGTATGCGCTGCTGAAGTGAAAATAAATTGAGTCAGAAAGATGTTCATCTGCTGTTGATAAACATTTACCAACTCATCCCATGGCATCTTTTTACCTAAAATTATCCAGCGGTTCGAAGGGTTTAGATGCTTACTGAAAGGAGTCTCAAAGCCCGGAAGAGTTGGTTGGGCAGGACTAATATATTCTTGTTTTGATGCACGGGTTTTGAGGGCTTTTGCCATCTTTCTTTGCACTTTAATATTGCAAAAGATACCTAAACTATTGTAAGTATTGAATTCGATAGTTTTTCAGCAGAACCTAATTAAGCAAAAACTTTCGACCCTACTTGCAAGAGGTAGTTTAAAGCAAGATAATCATAGTTAAAAAAATACTTCTTCAGCCTTCAATATACTTTCCGGCTTCCCTACGTCAATAAAAAGGGTACTGGAATGATCGAAAGACTTTATGCGGTGTTGTTCCATTAAACCAAGATAAACTTCTACCATTGAAAACTTTCCCTTTTGGTTTATTAGAGAGAATATTTGAGAATTGATTACGTGTACTCCACTAAATGCTTTTTGCACTTCGTCGCCAACTAAAGGTTTTAAACCCGTTTTTTCATCCCCTGTTTTAATATTCCTCCAGCCACATAAATTATTATCTCTATTGAAGATAAAGTAACGAGAGGTTTCACGATTAGTAGTGGCCAATGTAGCTAAGGGACTGTTTTGCTTATGGTAATTAAACAATATCCGTAAGTCGAGATTTGTCAGTATATCTACATTTATTAATACAAACGGCTCTTTTTCTGTAAAAAACCCAGCCGCTTTTAGTAAACCGCCCCCGGTTTCCAACACTTCATTAGTTTCGTCACTTATAAATATTTTGCTACCCCAGCCCTTATTTATGTTAATTGCGTCAATTATCTGATCGGGAAAGTGATGCACATTTACTATCACTTCGCTTATTCCAAATTGCTTCAGGTATTCAATGTTTCGTTGCAGAAGACTTTTACCATTTACAACTGCTAATGCCTTAGGATGATGATTTGTCCAGGGCTTCAACCTGGTGCCAAGGCCTGCGGCCAATATCATTGCTTTCATTCTTTGTACGAACTGTTATTGAAACCTTTTATAAAAAGAAAAATTTGCGAGGGCTAACATCTCTTTATCTCCTTTGCTATCACCATAACAATAAACCTCATCGTACTCTTGCAATTTTATTAAAGATTTTATTCTATCAACCTTCTCCGGTCCATAGCAATTTAAACTGGAAAAATTACCAGTAAGTTTACCTTCTCGTACTTCTAAAAGTGTTCCTATAACTTCTATCTCATATTCCCTAATAAATGCTTGTAGATAATATTCGATGCTTGCTGTTACTATAATTACCCGATCTCCCTGTGTTTTATGCCAAAGGATTCGTTGAAGAGCTTCTTTTCTAATTAATTTGGGCACTTCAGTTTTGCCAAAATTTAAGCATAACTGCTTAAACGCATTCCACGAAAAATCTTTGAAAAAAACTTTTAAAACTTGCTCCTTTGCAAACCCGTTTAAAGAAACATAAACATTGCTCATTCTATTTCAATCACAGAAAAACCCGATGGGCTAAAGTTCCTGGCGCAACTTATAACATATTGGAAAATCAGCTTAAAGATTTTTGTGTTACTTCCATCTTAGAATTTACAAAGCAATCTGTTGTTGGTAGGAATAACCTTATTACTTAGAGATAGAATGACTATTCGGTGTTGCCTCTTGAGTAGAATAAATTTTTAAAATCTATTACTTTAAGAAATTAAATTATTGAGAATTTACCTGATTGAAAACTTCTGTATTACACCAGTTCTTAGCATCCTGAACAATATGATGAAGCTTAACCGCAACCCCAAATTTATTTTTTAAGTGTCTTGCCAATGCATCTGCTGCATAAACGCTGCGGTGCTGACCCCCGGTACAACCAAAACTTATCATTAGGTTTTCAAATCCACGTTTTATGTAATCTTCTACAGATATATCCACTATTTCATAAACACCGTTTAAAAATTCGGGCATTTTTGTTCGTTGCTCCAAAAAGTCCTTCACCTCCTTATCTCTTCCTGTAAGACATTTGTATTCCTCAAACCTTCCGGGGTTTAAAATACCCCTGCAATCAAACATAAATCCACCACCATTGCCCGTTTCGTCGACAGGAAACCCTTTTTTGTACGAGAAGCTGCTAATCTGCACCACTAATGATGTATTTTCATCAGCTCGTATTGTTTCAAATCTCTTAATAATCTCATCTTCTACCAACAGTTTAAGCATTCTGTCGAACTCGGGCGTTAAAACATCTATTACTTTATTTTGAATAAAGAATTTAAGATTACGCAATGCAAGGGGAATACTTGACAGGAAGTGCGCTTTGCGTTCAAACAAACCTCTAAAACCATAAGCGCCTAAAACCTGGAGCAATCTTATTAAAACGTATCCGTTGTACTGACTAATAAAAATTTCTCTGTCAATCTTTGTTTGCATCAACTCTTCGGCTTCCTCAATATAATAATGCAACAAATTGTCTTTCCACTCCTCGCTTAAATCTGCCTTTGCCTGCCAAAGCAACGATGCAACATCATACTGTAAGGCGCCTTTCATTCCGCCCTGGTAGTCTATAAAATGAACCTTATCATTATTTACAATCACATTCCTGCTTTGAAAATCCCTAAACATGAAGTACCGATATTCTGCATCAGCGAGATATGTGCTTAAAATCTCGAAATCATCCAGCAGTACCTGCTTCTCGTAGGGAGTTTTTAAAGTGTCGAGAAAGTAATATTTGAAATATAGGAGATCACTCAAAATAGCCTGTTTACCAAACTCCTTTGCAGTAAGACATAAATCGTAATTCAAATCTTCATTGCCCAGTATCTGCACTTTTGCAAGTTGTTGCAAGCTCTGTTTAAATAACCCGTAAGTATAAGTGTTATGCCCGTGTTGCTCAAGTTTATCTAATAATGAATCTTTCCCGAGATCCTCCTGTATATAGATGGTCTCATCAATATTAAAGCAAAAAATTTCAGGCATTGGCAGGCTGTGTTTTATGAAGTGGTTAGTGAAACTGATAAAAGTATTGTTTTCTTTTTTATTAATGTTGTAGGTGGCTATAAAAGTTTCGCCAGCCGCATAAATTCTGAAATAAATACGGTCGCTGCCCGATTGCGGAAGTTTTTCAATTCTGTCTGCAGCTATTTTTTTATAGGCTTTAAAAAGGCGCTCTATATCTGCTACAACATCCTCCATCAGTTAAATTTCGTTAGGAGGGTAAAAATAATAATAATAGACATTAATTTATAGAAATAAATGTTTCGAAACGAGCATTGAATTGTTACGTCCTTAAATGGTTAATATGTGGACCCGTCGAGGAGGTAAATCGTTAAATATACAGGATTTGATGGACGCCGGAAATTGGCCTCCTATTCAACACTCAATCAGGTTACTTCACTTCGCGCAACTCCTTCCATCTGGTAGTATAGCGGGGGCTTCGTAATTCCTGGCGCATTTTCCAGTTCTTTTCGGTTCCTGATGAGGCGAATTTTAATATATCGTTCCGCATACTAAAATTTAAGTTGTCAACTATATCCATTAAAAAACGTTGACTGTTTTTGACATGCGAACCAAAGAGGTTTCCCTGTATAGTTTCATCCGGTTCAAGCCCGCTTAAAATAACGCCTGCTTTTTTATATTCTTTTCCCGGCTCAAATAGACGCTCTGTCAATTGGAGCGCATGTTTTATTAACTGGCTGGTAACAGATGTGGCACACGGCAAACTAATATGATGTCCAACCATAGGTCCGTGACTGAAAGTTTCATTATCGCGTTGAACTTTAGGCACTACGAAAACATAGATGGTTTTTGCTGAACTTCTTTGCCGCCGAAGCTTTTCTGCAGCCCGCGATGTGTAAGTGGCAATTGCTTCTTTTACATCACATAATTGTCTTACCGGCTGACCGAACATACGTGTTGTAGTTATCATTTTTTTATTGGTAAGCTCTTCATCCATTTCAATCGCTTCTTCACCGCGAAGTTCTTTTATCAGCCGCACACCTACTACGCCGCCCAAATGAGTGCGTGCCCAATTTTGAGGCATTTGTTTAAGTTGCCATGCGTCTGTTATACCAACGTTTTCAAGCTTAAGAGCGGAACGGCGGCCTACTCCCCATACATCTCCCAAAGGGGTTTGTTGCAGTGCATTGTTTATTTTTTTGTCAGTATCCAACACCGTTACACACTGGGTTTCAACTTTATTTTTTTTTGCAATATGGTTAGCTACTTTAGCCAATGTTTTGGTGGGAGCAACGCCAACAGATACTGAAATACCGGTACACTGCTCAACAGTTGTACGAATACGCAGCGCTTCATTTACTAATTGATCCGGAGGAATGTGGCCTAAATTAAGAAACGCTTCATCTACCGAGTAAACTTCAACACTGTTGACTGGTAATAATGTTCGTAATACCTCCATTACCCGTCGGCTTAAGTCTCCATATAAATTATAGTTGGATGAAAATGTGGCGATACCATGCTTCTCTATAACGGGCTTCGACAAAAAATAAGGAGATGCCATTTTAATGCCCAGCTTCTTTGCCTCGTCGCTTATTGAAATAATGCAGCCATCGTTGTTGCTAAGTACAACAACGGGCTTGTCCTTCAACTCCGGTCTGAACAACCTTTCGCACGAACAATAAAAACTGTTACAATCTATGATGGCTTTCATACTCCAACCCCTGAAGGGGATCTTTATAGTTTTATTCCAGACATTAAATCTTCTATTGATCCTTGTTAAGTAGCAGTTCGTTTATCGCGCATCCCTCCACGCAGTACCCTCAGG
>MWYU01000096.1 GCA_002050375.1 Chitinophagales bacterium 62-2 | reverse complement strand
CTACTACAAACCATCTGCATCTTCACACATTTCCCTTTTTATAGCTACATCTGTCATTTGTATTTTAACGGCTTCAGAATATTATAAAGCTATTTTTAGTCCTGGTTCCTCTACTGCCGCATTAATATTCCTGGTAATGCCTTTCATCTCTATTGTCTTGTTTGTATTGGTTTACTTATTAGGTTATTGGATGATCGGTCTGATACTTAAGAAACATGCAGACAGCATAGTGAATAAAAGTTCACTAAAAACAAGTTTAATTATATTAGTTGTATGTGATACAGTAAATGAAGTAAGCGGCACCTGGAGAACGGATAGAAAGCCTTCACCAGAATTAGGATTATTAGTGCATATTATGGTTGATGATATTGAAGCAACAATTAAAGCAGTAATTGACAATGGCGGAAAAATAGTTCAACCTGTTGGTATTTAAGCCCCTGAAATAACAGCCAGATTTAGCGATCCAACAGGAGATATCCTTGGTTTGTTTCAACAATAGATTGTATGTGATAACCAACATCACATTTCTTCAACTATATTGTTCCTAATGTTTTTTAAGGGAAGTTGCACTTCCTGCATATATCTTCGAACTATAAAAGTTAGGGATGGTGGTTTATTCCACTGCCATTTTCCTGTAAAATAATTGCTTGCTAAAACTCTTGTACATTTACTAAATCACATTATCTTGTCTTCCATTATCAAGTGTAAAAAAAAGGTCAATCCAATTATATTTTAAAGACTGCTGTAGGTATTAAATACTAACAGAAAGCAGAATAATTAGATTTGATCTTCATAATCAGTTGCCAAATTAAACTGCATAATAAAAACAAATATGAAAAAAAACCTCTGCTATTTTCTCCTTATTTTACCTTTTATAGGGCTCATTTCATCCTGTGGAAATAACAATCAAAATAATACAACTATGAGCGATAGTACAAGTACAGCAAGCAATGGAAAAGAAATGTCGCGATCAGATTGGGGCGAAGTGGACGGTAAAAAAGTGTACCTCTATACACTAAAAAATAAGAACGGTACGCAGGTAAAGATTACTAACTATGGGGGAATAGTTACATCGTGGGTAAGTGCTGATAAGCATGGCAAAAAAAGTGATATTGTTTTAGGCTTTGCCGATTTAAAAAGTTACCAGGCATCTTCGCCTTACTTTGGCGCAACTGTTGGCCGCTATGGAAACCGCATTGCAAAAGGCAAGTTCACTCTTGACGGAAAACAATACACACTGGCAACGAACAATAATCAGAACCATTTGCACGGCGGCAAAAAGGGATTTGATAAAGTTATTTGGGATGCAGCCCAAACAGACGAAAATACACCATCGTTAACCTTAATCTATTTAAGTAAAGATGGTGAAGAAGGTTACCCCGGCAATTTAAAAGTTACCGTAAAGTTTACCTTAACTAATGATGATGAATTGCAGATAATATACGATGCTGAAACAGATAAGGCTACTCCGGTTAACCTTACAAATCATAGTTACTTTAACTTAACGGGCGATGTAAGTA
>MWYU01000187.1 GCA_002050375.1 Chitinophagales bacterium 62-2 | reverse complement strand
AACTAATCCTAATGACGACGAAATGATGCCTTGATAAATAACTTCTCCTTAATCCATTCATTTACTAATTTGCATACCCTCACATCTGCACATCAACATGCCTTTTCAACTCGTTTCACCATATCAGCCTGCTGGCGATCAGTCTTCTGCCATTCAGCAACTTACCGACGGTATTTTGCAGGGCGAAAAGTACCAGACATTGCTCGGCGTAACCGGAAGCGGTAAAACTTTTACCATCGCCAATGTTATTCAAAATATACAGTGTCCCACTTTAGTATTAACGCATAATAAAACTTTGGTTGCCCAATTGTATGGTGAGTTCAAACAGTTTTTTCCTGATAATGCTGTCGGCTATTTTGTAAGCTATTACGACTATTACCAGCCCGAAGCTTATATGCCTGTAAGTGATACGTACATCGAAAAAGACCAGAGCATAAATGAAGAACTGGATAAGCTCAGACTGCAAGCCACCTCTCAATTATTAACCGGTCGGCGAGATATCATTGTTGTTGCATCAGTAAGTTGCATCTATGGAATTGGTAATCCTACAGAATTTGAGAATGGAATTGTTCGCATAAAACAGGGGCAGGTCATATCTCGCCAGGGGTTTCTGCATTCACTGGTAAATGGTTTGTACACCCGCAGTCAGGGAGAATTTAGCAGGGGCACTTTCAGAGTTAAAGGCGATACGATTGATATTAATTTGCCTTACATGGATTATGGCTACCGGGTAACATTTTTTGGTGACGAAATTGAAACAATCGAAACGCTTGAGCTCTCAACCGGCAAGCGAATAAGTGCACTAATGGATGCAGCTATTTTTCCTGCTAACCTGTACATTGCTCCTAAAGATATGATGCAACAGGTGCTGTACGAAATTCAGGATGAAATGCAGTCCCAGGTAGAATATTTTAAAAACATCGGAAAATATATAGAAGCACAGCGCCTTAGCGAGAGGGTGAATTATGATATCGAAATGATACGCGAATTAGGATTTTGTAACGGCGTAGAAAATTATTCAAGGTTCTTTGACCGCCGCAAACCAGGCACCCGTCCTTTCTGTTTGCTTGATTATTTTCCTAAAGACTTCTTATGTGTGATTGACGAAAGCCATCAAACTGTTCCCCAGGTTGCCGGTATGTACGGGGGAGATCGCAGCCGCAAATTAACCCTTGTTGACTTTGGCTTCAGGTTGCCAAGCGCTTTAGATAATCGCCCATTAAATTTTCATGAAGTGGAAGGTTTATTGAATCAAACAATATTTGTGAGTGCAACACCGGCAGATTACGAGTTAGAAAAAACAGGTGGCGTAGTAACTGAACAGGTAGTTCGACCAACAGGTTTGTTAGATCCACCAATTGAAATAAGACCAAGTGTAAACCAGATAGATGATCTGCTTGATGAAATTGATAAGCGGGTTAAAAAGGGCGACCGTGTTTTGGTTACTACGCTTACAAAGCGCATGGCCGAAGAGATGGACAAATACCTTGCACGCATCAACATAAAAAGCAAGTATATAC
>MWYU01000093.1 GCA_002050375.1 Chitinophagales bacterium 62-2 | reverse complement strand
CTGCAGGAGCATGCCAATGATCTGGTGCAGTTACAATTAACACATCTACGTTTTTATCTTCAAGTGCTCTTCTAAAATCCGGCGAAGCCATGGGTCGTTTATGCTGTATTTTTTCAACGGCAGCTATACATTTATCTGCAGCCCTTGAATCCACATCGCACACATATAATACTTCACAGTTTTTCTGTGCAGCGAAGTTGGTACCTACAGCAAGTCCGCGACTATTTACACCCATACTTGCAACCATAATTTTGTCGTTAGAGCCGATAATATTCCTGTAGCTTCTGGCAGTAAAGCCGGGAAGAATAGCGCCAAAAGAAACAGCGGCAGCACCTGTTGTAGCTTTTTTAATAAAGTCTCTGCGCGAGTTTTTCATGATGATTATTTTATAGTTAGTTATAACTCTACTATTTCTTTTTACCAGCCTTTTGCATAACAGCATCTAAACTTACAGCCTTACCACCATTGCGTTTACTTTCATCTGCTGCTTCCATAAAGGCATATATCTCTAATGTTTCTTCAGGCGTCACAGGCACTTTACCTGTTTTAAAAAAATCTATTATCTGCACTAACAAATTATCATATCCTTTAAACGGTCCTAATGGAAGATTACCTTTCTCGCCGTAAACCGTTCCGCCATAATCATGTGTTCCTGTACGTGTTCCCCTGAATGTACCTACTCTTCCATCTTTCCATGTGCCCACTACTATGTCTGTATCATTAGCATTTATTCGAACAACGTTCTTACAACCGGTGCCCATTACAGTGAATAATATTTCAACTCCATGTATGCCGTACCAAAACAAATCAGGATGTGTTTTTTCTAAAGTAGCGGGACTGAAAGTATCTGCTCCCAACACTGCACCTACCTTTCCTTTTACAACATCCTGAACGCTTCCCATATATCGAAGAGAGGACGATGAGAATATAGGTACTTTGTATTTTTTAGAAGCCTCGTATATAGCAACTGTATGGCTTAATGAAGCGGCAACAGGTTTATCAATAAACATTGGTTTACCTGCCTTCATTACCAACAAAGCCTGTTCTAAATGTGGACGGCCATCATTTGTTTCCAGCAACACTACGTCTACTTTTTTCAACAGCTCTTCTATTGAATTTACTATTTCAACACCCAGTTTCTTTACCTCTTCAGTATAACCCGCAATTCTTTTAGTGGATGATTCTATATCATTGCTGCCCTTAGGATATGCTGCAACTACCCTATATCCTTTTAGCTCCGGCGCCGGTTCAGGAGCATTAAGTGCCTTTGTAAAGGCAACACTATGCGATGTATCAAGGCCGATTATTCCAACCCTTCCCTGCGTTTCAAATAATGTTTGTGCGTAGGATTTTGAGAAGTTGTTTAATAAGCCGAAGCCAATAGTTGCAGCAGATGCAGTACGTATGAGTTGACGGCGGTTAGAGGGTTGTTTCATGATATTTTATTTTATAGCTTACTACAATTATGAAGTTAAATGAAAGGTTCTGGAGAATAAAGTATAATCCGGATGGAGAAAATATTCA
>MWYU01000023.1 GCA_002050375.1 Chitinophagales bacterium 62-2 | reverse complement strand
AGAAAGACTTTTGTATCATAATGACTTCAAATTTTATTTAAACACTTCTTGTTTGTGAGGATACGAAGTAGTGGTTGGTAAACTTAGATAACCGGTTCAGTTTCTGATTTGCATTAGTTGGTTTTTAGTTTTATCAAAGTGTAAGGTTTGTTGAGGACACCAGGGCGTTGATGATTTGACTACCATAGTTATTTATTATTAATCCACAGTTACATTCTCAATAATTACATCCCAGTGAGCAATCAAAAGAGAAAAGCGGTATTGTTCATCTTTATCCAATTTTGCTGTATCAGGATAAAGCTGCTTTTTATATCGCAGCGTGGGATCTTCTTTTCCTACGCCCAATTCTGCATTTTTCCATACGATGGTTACTTTAAAATCCCAACGGGTGTCTTCGCCGCTATGTAGTAAAGGCTTTTCAGCTCTAACACTGATGATGTCGCCATTTTCCTTTGTTTTCTTAAGCAGTGGATAATGATTCTTTTTCCACAGATTTATAAATTCTTCAGCATGCCCCCATTTTAGTTTATAATAGTTTTCCATAGTAAAATAAGAATCAGAGGAAGCGGCGATTTTATTTTGTGCTAAAACAGAGTTTTGAAAAACATTCAGCATAATAAATGGAAGTAAAGCAAGAAAAAACTTTTTCATAATTTTTGTTTGAGTTTTATACGATAATACACTGTAATAGAAAGCACAGTTTTGATTCGCTTTTCATTTCAGCAGCTTGCGAAAAAACATTAAGCAGCCTCCTTATCTTTTATGTGCTGAAATAGTAAGCATTTCTTTTTTCTCGAGGTTTTTTAAAACATCACTCCTCTCTAACAGGGCAGGACGTAATTTTTTTTGTGATAACAACTGAAGCTGATCGCCTACATGTTTGCTTCCGGGTTGTGATGAATTGCCATAACTCAACAAAACTTTCGCTCTTACTTTTTTACCAAATTCTGTGATGGCTACATACGTATCTCCATGGAAAGCCCGGTTCTTTTTATCCTTGTCTTCTGTAAAGTACATTGTTCTGAAAACACCCAGTCTATCCGGTCCGCCATTACCAGGGTAATCAATATTATTTACCCTGAACCGGTTTACATCGCCATAAGCAATATCAAGGGAGCCATATTTTTTTAGCACTTCATCTGCAGCCTGCACCAGTAATTCCACAGCCTTTTTAGGATCCTTTAAACCATCAGGCGTGGTTACCGGCGCTGCCATACTCCAGGGCGTAGCATACATATTCCTATTTAGCTTACCGAACCATTTCTCAAATAAAACGGCGCCTTTACTATCTGCGTTGGACGATTGATCCCAGGCTTTTAAAATGGCTGCCGCTTTAACAGAAAGGCTGTCGGGGTATTGCTCAACGGCTGCAAGTAAATCATCTAAAAACCGGTGCGCTGCTTCCATTTCCGTATTTAATTTATAACCAACCAATTCATCAAAACTAATAGATGCATCATCTTTTATCATATTTACTGCACGTTGGGCACGTAATCCTCCCGAACCTATCGGCGACATATAAGCC
>MWYU01000047.1 GCA_002050375.1 Chitinophagales bacterium 62-2 | reverse complement strand
GTGGAGAGACAGCCAAAGTGAGGCCGGGCACCAACAGCTTATGGTTTCAAAAGACTTCTTCAGACATTAATCATTTTATTGAAGAGGCTGAAAAAGCGATTGGAAATAACAGGAACAAAGAATTTAATTCAACAATCGTTGACCTTAAAATCTTATCCAACCTTGCTCTTTATCATTCAAGACGCATACCTGCTGCTGTTAGTTATTCATTATTCGAACAATCAAATGATGTTGCTGCATTGGACGATGCCATTGCTTATGAAAAAAGTGCCATTGAAGCCTGGCGGCAAATTGTAGCTGCTGCCGGAGATGTGTACGCAGATAACTTAATGATGGGTGTTTGCGTTGCAGATCTTTGCGGAAGCTGGAAAGATGAACTGGTTTCTTTAGAGAAAGGACTGGTAAGCCTTGAACAAAAAAGGAAGTCCTTTAAACCAACCGGCACGGTTAAGCAAGCCCCTCATTATACAGTTGTACCGGATATGAATTATGACAAACAATTCAGCATTATTCATCAACCCGTTACCAGTGCCAGGGTTGGTGAGCCGGTTACCATCAAAGTAAAGGTAAGCGCAACGGCAGGCGTAAAATGGGTTCGCCTCCGCTACCGCAATGTTAACCAGGAACAGGATTACCAAACCATGCCATTGCTTGCCACCGGCGAAAAAGACACTTACCAGGCTGTTGTGCCTGCCAGTCAAATCAATCCCAAGTGGGACTTTATGTATTATTTGCAGGTGATGGATAATAAAAGCAATGGAAGAATTTATCCTGATTTAAATAAAGAGACTCCTTATATAATCGTAACCTTAAAAAGAAATTGAAATTAGAAACAAAGCCGATTTAAAAGCTTATTGCTTTCGCCCAAAATATTATAAACAATCAATCACATAAAAATGAAAACACTCCTCGCCATTGTTATTCTTACGTTCTCTTTCGCAGGTTCAAATTATGTTGCCTATGGTCAAGCTAATAAACCTTCGGGAAACTCAACCAATCAAAAAAATGCGCTCACTAAAAGGAAACCTGGAAGTCCGGTTGATCATCTTCCTTCGAATATTCAGCTACTAACACATTTTGGTGAACGTGCAGATTTTTCGCCCGATAATAAACGCATTGCATTTATGGCAAAAAGTTTTGGCGATGCTATGGTGTATGATATTGCCACACGCACTATTAAATGTTTAACATGCAATGTTCCCGGTGGCGCTTTTCTGCGTGTGATGCACCTCTCAACAGGAGATTACGTTTTGATAGGTCCTGAAAAATTTGAAAACATCAACACCAGCCGCTCAAGAGACAACGAGCTATGGTTCCTTAGCAAAGAAAGAGGTTCTAAACCTGTTAAGTTTGGAGTGAAAATGAGTGAGGGCATGGCTATTTCAAAGACGAGTATGAAGATCTCCTTTTCCCAGGTGCATGCTCAATCTCCTGATTTGGCTGAAGGAGCATCCCGCCTCGTAATTGCTGATCTTGATATCTCAGGAGGCAAGCCAAAACTTCTGAACCAAAAGACAGTGTACGAA
>MWYU01000024.1 GCA_002050375.1 Chitinophagales bacterium 62-2 | reverse complement strand
TGCCCACCCCATCCACTAAATCATCATCCGTTCCCCTAAAAATCCTTCGGCAGCATCTCAACTTTTCTAACGGGAAAAAATTAATTTTACCTAAAGATGGAAAATGAAGATATACGTTGGAAACAGCGGTTTCAAAACTTTGAGCGTTCACTTAAATACCTGGAGCAGGCTTTAAGCATTTCTAACCCTGACATTATTCAAAAAGCCGGGCTGATACAGTTTTTTGAAATGAGCTTTGAATTAGCCTGGAATGTTATAAAAGATTACCTGGAAGAACAGGGATTTATCGAAATAAGATCACCTCGCAGCGCTTTGAAGAAAGCTTTTGAAACAGGACTAATACTTGATGGTCATAGCTGGATGCAGCTTTTAGACGACAGGAATATTACCTCTCATGCGTATGATGAAGCAACCATTGATATGATTGAAAGGCTCATCCATCAAAAATATTATCCCCTTTTAAAACAGTTGTATGATACCCTTAATAATAGAGAACGGGCATAGCCAATTTGGTTTAAAACAGGGCGATCTTGATAACATCATTGCTATTGTACAGCAGCAGCCTGAGGTAGAAGAAGCCATTCTTTTTGGCAGCAGGGCCAAAGGCAATTATAAAGCAGGCAGTGATATTGATATTGCCTTAAAAGGCAGGCAGGTTAGTCAGGTAACAACTAACAACATTTGTTATACATTAAACGAAGAAACACAAATGCCTTATCAATTCGATGTATTAAACTATCATGCTGTTGTGAATGAGAATTTGGAGAAACATATTGACAGAATTGGCGTTTCTTTTTATAAAAGAGAAAATTTATAATTGTAGATATACATCCATTTCACCTTATCAACCTTTGTTTCTCTTTAGCCCATGCCTCACTCCCTCCACCGCACCATCATCCGTTTCCCTGAAATACAGCTTGCTACCCGCGATGCTCATAAATTAAGAGGCTATTTCGGTAGCTTGTTCCAGCAACATTCTCCATTACTTCATAATCATTTAGAAACAGGTGAGTCTGCTTACCGGTATCCAATGGTTCAATATAAAGTACTTGATGGAGTGCCAACATTGGTAGGTTTAAACAAAGGCGCAGACTTATTAATCAGCTTGTTTCTAAATATTAAAGTGCTCGAAGTAGGAGAGCAATCTTACCCTGTGCATCAAAAGAACATTGAAAGCACGATGATCAATGTAGGTCTGTCAAATGACTTGAATGCTTACAGGTTTCAGACACTTTGGATGGCATTAAATCAACAGAACTATAAAGAATACGTAGCAGAGGATGATGAGCAAAAAGCAAAGCATTTAAAAGCAATTTTAATAGGCAACCTTTTAAGCTTTTTCAAGGGAATGGACTACCGCGCTGAAGGAACGATAATGGCAAATCTTAAAATAACAGGGCAACGGGAAACACAGTTTAAAAACAATACGATGATGGCATTTGAAGCAGGCTTTGTAACAAATGTTGTTTTGCCTGACATGATAGGGTTAGGTAAGTCTGTAGCAAGAGGGTTTGGAACGATAGTAAGT
>MWYU01000158.1 GCA_002050375.1 Chitinophagales bacterium 62-2 | reverse complement strand
GTTTCAGCATTTGGAGCGTGTTCCTGAAAGTATGAAATAACAAATTGGTATCTTTCCTTCTTAGTCATAACCTGATAACGAAGATACCGTTTGTAAAGAAATTATCTAAGCGAGTGTATGCTTAATCCAGGGCGGACGCATGAAAGTTTTAATCCTTCTTTGCATTAAATGATAATAAAATATCAAGTAAATACTCATTATCTCTATTTGCCATTTTTTGTTTTCGTATCATGCTTATTTTTTTAGAGCCACTTGCTTCATCAGGCTTGTAGTTTCTTATCATGTTCAAGGCTACTTTATTAATGAGTGAAAAGTTTTGAGCACTGTTTTGCGCTTGTTTCTTGCTTTTATCTTCTCCAAATATTACATCCATACACCAATGAAGTTTATTTTCTATGCCCCAGTGGGAACGAACTGCTTGATGAAAGTATTTTGCATTGGCTGCTTTGCTGCTGATATAGTAGCGCACAGACTGCTCTTGCGCTCCTGTTTTTTTATTATAGCGTGTAGCCAATACCATTATTATGCAAACTAATTTCTTCCAGTCTTCTTTGTTGCATATCCAGCTTAGATCTGTAATTACACGGGTTGTGCGGCTTTCTACCCGCCCGTGTCCTACTTCTTTTTCTACGTACTCATCTTCTATTTTACCATCAGTAAAGGCTTCTGTTACATCGTCCAACAGAACGTGTTGATTGCCTTTTACAGATAGCAAATAATCCCCTTGCGCTTCCACAATCTTTTCTGCTATACTACGCTGGCAACCCATCGCATCTATGGTTACCATGCAACCTTTAAGAACCAGTATTTCCAGTAAAGCAGGGATGGCTGTAATCTCATTGCTTTTTCCCTCTACTTTCTCTTGGGCCACTACCAGGTTATTAGTGTTGCACCAGGCACTTACCATGTGTACAAAGCAGGCATTGTCGCCTTTACTTCCACGAAGGCTTTTGCCATCAATACTTATAATCCGGCCTTCTGTTATATTAGCTATAGCTTGTATCCATTCTATAAAGCATTGCTCTAATTTCTTTGGATTGACCAACATAAAAAAACGGCGGTAAGTATCATGACGTGGTACACCCTTGGGTAAATTTAAAAACGTTTTTAGCCAAGGTTCTTTTTGCTTTCCATAGTCCTCTATTTCATACCAGTTTTCACAACCGCATATTACTGCTGCTATAGTAATGGCTATAATGTTTTCAAGCTTATGTCTTACTTTTCCTAATTGTCTGAACTCATTCACAGCGGCAAAATACTTAATAGGGCTTTGCACTTTCTTTTTGGCCGCTATTAATAATATTTTTCGCTATTTAAAACCGGGCGTTTATAACTTTTCAGATTTTCTTAAAGATAGAAGGCAATGTGAATAACACAAAACTTTATCTCATACATTTGGAACCATTAATTTTAATTGTAGTTTTCATGCGTCCGCCCTCAGGGCAGACGCATGAAAAATATTGTGAGGTACTTAAAAGGAATTTTTAGTCCCATATGGACTTTTGGTGGGTAGAGAGAAAAGTAATCA
>MWYU01000065.1 GCA_002050375.1 Chitinophagales bacterium 62-2 | reverse complement strand
ATAGTGAACCATTTGCCAATCGGTACTTTCACAGCCTGGTTCGTTTCTGCCCAGATAGTAGTATATTTTTGACGGCCTCCTTCAAACAATTCGCAATCTTGTGCATCAAGAATAAAATACAGATCACTTTCTGTTTCAACAGGCTTGCCTATTCCGAGCGTTATTCTAAATCCAAATGGAACACTTGGACTCCAGGTTATATTGTTCCAAAATTCAGCAATAGTTAACCAATGAATTTTTTGAGGAAATGTTCGAACAGAGTTAAAGTCGTTAGGCAAAAACATTCGAACGCGTTGATAAAACTCCTTAAGCCCTTTATTGTTGTATAAATTCCCCTGTATACGGCCCTTCGAATGCTCTACATTAGGTTCATTAAGCCAAAAGTGAAGAACATGGTTGCCCGGGTTACCGGGTTCTGAAATAATTTTTGCAAAACGCATCGTTGAATCTCCACCCTGGTATTGTAAATTAAAGTTTCCAATATCCGGATGATTATCTAAATCATTCACCCAGTCATTATGTTTTTGTAAAGATTTATCTGACCCAATTATATCGGCGTCGTTATTTACAGCGATTACCCTGCAATCATTTTCAAATCCTGAATGAAAAATTAATTCGCCTTCTGTAAACTTTTTCGTTGCAATTTGTTTAGGCTTACAGCCTGTGAATACAAATAACATAGAGAGGAGAACAAAATGTAAATTCTTCATATGTATGTATTCGGGCCTGTATCTGCTTTTGCTGAAAAGTGGAATTTTTATAGAGAGTAAGTATTAGTAATCTTTCTAAACCTATAGGTAACACTTATACTTACTTCAACAAAAAAGTTATCGATCCTAAAAAGTTCATGTTTTGCAATGTCATCTTCATATTCAGTAATCTTTTTTGCATCTATCAATAACTCTTTTTTTTCCCCCTCGGAAAGTATGTTAAACTCCTCTACTGTCATTTCAACTCTTTGTTAAACAATTTAAATAACTATGCCAAAAATTGATATTATGATATGTTCATAAATTATTGGTATTGCTTTTTAGAAATAAGTTTTGCTTTTAAGTCGTACGTAACAGTATTGTTCCTTCGATTAGAGCTTACTTCGAAGAATGTTTTCAAAGAAAAATTTAATTGTGGAATATGGATATTTGTCATCCTTGCGCTAAGTCCAATTCTTGTCAGTAACTTAGATAATATTCATCACCTTATATAACCTTAAATACAGCTAATACCGCTGCAAATCAATTTATGAAATCTAAACTAATACTATTACTTATCGGTTTCTCATTTGGTTTTATAAATTCAGGTAAAAGCCAGGACGAAAACAAAAAGGCGCGGATTATTGTAATTGGCGCTCATCCTGATGATTGTGACCAGGATGCAGGCGGAACAGCTATTCTGCTTTCATCTATGGGTTACGCAGTAAAATTTGTATCGGTAACAAATGGTGATGCTGGTCATCAAAAGCAGAAAGGAGTACCATTGGCTAAAAGAAGATTCCTCGAAGCACAGGAAGCCGGTAAACGTTTCGGTGTTACTT
>MWYU01000262.1 GCA_002050375.1 Chitinophagales bacterium 62-2 | reverse complement strand
AGCGACACCCGTCCACTAACATCCATCCATGGTAAACCTGCATCTTCGGCGGCTAAAAGATCCTCTACAATTTGCTTATATACAGTTTCTTGGGGCGACCGTGCTGGCAAAAAATCTTCAGCCGTTACGGTTTGGGTTTTTAAAATCAAAGGAACGTCTCCCCAAAGCCTGACTGCATAAAAATACGCCCAGGCCCTTAGAAACTTTGCCTCTCCCAAAATCTTCTTCTTTTGTTTTTCATCCATAGGCGCAATAGGTGGAACCTTCTCAAGAACAAGGTTTGCATTTGCAATAACTCTGTATAAGCCATTCCACCAGTTGATGACGTGCTGGGTATTACCGTCATAAGTGAGGGAATAAAGGTTATTGAGGTCTGAGTTTTGCGCAGTTTCTGTAGTAGACGTTCCGGTTGGTGCTTCAAGTAATTGCCAGTTCGATGAAAAAATTCCTGCACCATCACCTATAAATCTCGTTGTCGCATATACAGCAGCCAAACCAGCTTCTGCATGGTCTGGTATAGTGAAAAAACTACTCTCAGTTAAGTTTGAAGGAGGTGTTTCGTCCAGAAATTTTTTGCAACCTGATACAAACAATACTACTCCAGCTAGCATTATTGTGCTTATCTTTTTTAATTTATTAATTGCCATGATTAATATCTTTTTAAATTAATAGATTATAAACCCAATTGGATACCAAACATATAAATGGTTGGTTTAGGATAGCCATGCCAGTTAAGTCCCTGCGAGAATACGTTATTATTATCCCCGCCGATTATACCTACCGTCTCAGGATCTCCATTTACCTCGTCATTGACAAGCAAAAAGAAATTTTGAGCTGATGTATAAATTCTAAACCTGGTTACTCCTAATCTTCGAAAAGTTGATTCAGGGAAAGTATATCCTAGCAAAAGATTTCTCCCGCGAAGGAAAGAACCATCTTTGATCCAACGACTATCTACATTAGTTACATATCCTGACCTTGTATCACGTATTTCCGCTATCATAGTATTTTGATTTTGCGGGGTCCACGCGTTTAAAACTGTTTTGTAGCTATTCTGAAGTTCATAGTGAAAGTTTGAAAAATAGAATAGAGCATATTTTTATGTTACAATATAATGTTCTCGTTGCCGGTAATCCCATGGGCAATATGTTACCTAACTTTAAGCCTGTTACATTTGCTGGTCCTTCAGGTACGGGGAGCACAGTTCCAACAACTGCATTCTATAATTCTTACGAACCCGGTGATTTACGGGCAAAGAACCAGGAAGGCTATTTTTATACCAGCTATTTTACCAATGGAAGTGGCGCTCCCTTTGAATTGGGAGCCCCTTATATTTTTAAGCATTTTAATACAACTGCATTTGGTACTGCAGGAGCGCCTGGTTCACGTAATAACAACCTCAATGTTCCACTTATTCGATTTGCAGAAGTTCTGCTACTTTATGCAGAAGCTCAAAACGAGGTAGCTGGTCCTGAAATTGAGTCTTATAATGCATTCAAGCGTATCAGGGACAGGGTTAAACTTGTTACCCC
>MWYU01000011.1 GCA_002050375.1 Chitinophagales bacterium 62-2 | reverse complement strand
ACGTTATACTTCCTGACAAACGAACCCTTTCCGCGAAGTTGGTTGGCCGAGACCCGAATACTGACTTAGCGCTTTTAAAAGTAGAGGCTAACAATCTTCCTGTCGTTAAATTAGGAAACTCCGATAAGGTGCAGATAGGCGAATGGGTCTTAGCTGTAGGGTTTCCCCTTTCACTAAATACAACCGTTACTGCAGGCATTGTAAGCGCCAAAGCCAGAAGCATTGGAATCATAAACCGGCCGGGCAGCAATAACATGCAAAATAATGCGGCGCCTGAAGGCAATATGGCTGTTGAATCATTTATCCAAACCGATGCTGCCATTAACCCCGGCAATAGCGGAGGTGCACTTGTTAACACCGATGGAGAATTGATAGGCATTAATTCAGCCATAGCTTCGCAAACCGGCAGTTATGCGGGCTATGCTTTTGCCATACCTGTAAACCTGGCAAAAAAGATTTTGGATGATTTAAAAAATTTTGGGGTGGTTAAGCGAGGTGTGTTGGGTGTTTCCTTTCCGTCGCCCGCTGCGGAAGACCAGTACCTGATACAACAGGGCCTCAATCCTGCTGCGGTAAAAGGCGTTTATATAACCGGTGTGCAAAATGAAAGTGCCGCTGCTGTGGCCGGCCTTAAAGAAGGTGACATTATTCAAAGTATAGATGGCATTTTAATCAACTCGTCAACAGAGTTCTCTGAAAGAATAGCAAGACACAAACCTCGTGATGTCATCAAATTAACCTACCAGCGCAAAGGCGATACCGCTGCAGTCTCTGCTACACTGCACAGTGAAGATGTGGCAAAAGCTGAAAAACCTGAAGCTAAAAGTGACAGAGCTCTCCAGGAAATATACAACAGGCTTGGAGCCACTTTCGCCCCGCTTACTGCTGATATCAAACAACACTTTAATTTAAATGCCGGTGTTTTGGTAACCAGGGTGTACAGGAATGGTTTTTTTGACCAGGCCGGCATTCCCCCTGGTACTATTATCGCTTTTATTAACGGCACACCGATTAACAATCCGAAAGATATTGATATGGCCTTGCTATCTGCTCAAAGTGGTATGATTCAAATACTTGCTATTGCCCCAGATGGTTCAAAAGTGGTATTTAACTTCTCACTTGGAACATAAAACAGGCTTATCTTTTTTTATGATAATACCAGCATTAGCTATCCATAAAATCGTAGTTACATATAGATTTTTTGGTTTTTAGTAAAGTGTTACGCAATAAAAAAAACCATACCTTTTGACCATTACTAAAAAAAATTAAAAAATAAAACGTCATGACTATTCAAATAAACTCAGACAACAACATAACAGGAACCGAAGGATTAAGCAGCTTTGTAGAAAGCACTGTTGCTGAAACCCTGAAAAGATTTGATAATTATATAACCAGGGTAGAAGTTCATTTAACCGACGAGAACAGCCACAAAAGCGGTATTAACGATAAGCGTTGTATGCTTGAAGCACGGCTTGAAGGAATGCAGCCAATTGCTGTTACCGCTCATGGGAATACCATTCAGGAGGCATTAAAAGG
>MWYU01000655.1 GCA_002050375.1 Chitinophagales bacterium 62-2 | reverse complement strand
TGTATTTGCTGGTATTTCAGTTGGAGCAAGTGTAACAGTAACGGTAAAGGATGCCAATGGTTGTACAGTAAGCGGCGCACCTGTAACAATAGGTGGTGTTGTAACACCTGGAGCTCTTACAGCAACAACAACAATAAATGGACAGATACTATGTGCAGGAGCAACGACATCGTTAACGGTTACAGCAAGTGGAGGCACAGCGCCTTATACTTTCAGCCTTAATGGTGGAGCTTTTGTAAGCAATAATGTATTCAGCGGTCTTACAGCAGGAGTTTATGTAGTAACAGTGAAAGATGCCGGTGGAGCGACCTTTGTTGCAGCTTCTGTAACAGTTAATGCAGCGCCAGCAGCTATAACAGCCACAGCAACGCTTAACGGTCAGATACTATGCAGTGGAGGTACAACTTCCATAACAGTATCAGCAGTAGCGGGTGGAACAGGGCCTTATACTTTCAGTTTAAATGGCGGAGCCTTTGTAAGCGCTAATGTATTCAGTGGTCTTACAGCAGGTCTTCAAACCATAACGGTAAAAGATGCTAATGGTTGCACAGCAGTGCTAGCAGGTATAACAGTTAATGCAGCGCCTGCAGCTATTACTGTAAGTGCAACAGCGAGTGCAGTTGTAGGTGGAGTAGCCACCGTAACAGCAACAGCAACTGGTGGAACAGCACCTTACCAATTCAGTGTTGATGGCGGGGCAACCTTCCAGGGCACAGGTGTATTTGCTGGTATTTCAGTTGGAGCAAGTGTAACAGTAACGGTAAAGGATGCCAATGGTTGTACAGTAAGCGGCGCACCTGTAACAATAGGTGGTGTTGTAACACCTGGAGCTCTTACAGCGACAGCAACAATAAATGGTCAGATACTATGTTCTGGCGGAATGACATCCATAACGGTTAACGCAACCGGAGGTGTAGCGCCATATACTTATAACATGAACGGTGGAGCGTATGTAACAAGCAATGTATTCAGCGGACTTACAGCGGGAATGTATGTAGTATCAGTAAAAGATGCTAATGGAGAAATGTTCTATGCCAGTTGTATAACTGTTAATGCAGCACCTTCAGTTATTAAGATAACCGGTCTTACGGTTGGTGCATGTGCCAACGGAATGGCAGCACTTACAGCAGCAGCTACCGGAGGAACAGGAACTCTTCAGTATAGTATTGATGGCGGAGTTTCTTATCAAAGTACAGGCGCCTTTACAGGTATTGCAAGCGGCACAAGCGTAACCATAACAGTAAAAGATGCCAACGGTTGTACTACTACAAGTCCGATGATGATGGTGAATTGTGGAACTTCCTCAAGCATCGTGGTTAACGTTGCCTCAGGTGAATGTTTAAACAATAGCACTACGCTTACTGCAACAGCCACAGGCGGTGTTGCTCCTTACACCTATAGTCTTGACGGCGGTGCCTTTGCAAGCAATAGCGTATTTACCGGGGTTGTATCTGGAAGCCATACCATAAACGTAAAAGACGCGAATGGTGGTACAGGAACATACAACGCCTTGTTATCGCTTAGTTGCGGAGCATGTCCTCCAAGTTATACTGCAACAGCAGCACTAAGCAGCCAGATATTGTGTAATGGTGGAACTACATCACTTACTGCTACAGCAGCAGGTGGTGTGGCACCTTATACTTACAGTCTTAACGGCGGAGCGTATGTAAGTACCAATGTATTTACAGGGCTTTTAGCCGGTGCATATGTTGTAACAGTAAAAGATGCAAATGGTACAACAGCCACTGCAGCATCTGTAACTGTTGCGGCAGCCCCTGCAGCTATATCAGTAAATGCAGCAGCGGGAGTTTGCGTAGGCGGCCTTGCAACAGTAACAGCAACGGCTACCGGCGGAACAGGACCTTTTCAGTTTAGTATTAATGGCGGAGCTACTTATCAAAGCTCAGGCATATTTACAGGTATTGCGACCGGAACAAATGTAACAGTAACTGTAAGAGATGCTAACGGTTGTACAGCAACCAGTGCAGCGGTACAGGTTAGTTGCGTGGTTACCCCGGGTTGTCCAACTATTCTGGCAACGACTTCAATTAATGGTCAACTTACTTGTAACGGCGGCACAGTTTCTCTAACAGTTACCGCAGGTAACGGAGTTGCTCCGTATAGTTATAGTATTGATGGTGGGGTTACGTTCCAAACAAGCAATGTTTTTAACGGACTTACAGTTGGTATTTACACGGTAATAGTAAGAGATGCAAATTTGTGTACAGGTTTAGCAGCACCTGTTACTGTTTCTCTCCCGCTAAACTGCCGGATTACAATTGTAGCTAGCCCTAATCCGTACAACGATATGGTTAGGTTTGTTATTCAATCTAATATTGCTGGACCAGCAACCCTGGATGTATTTAATGTACTGGGACAAAAACTTGCAACTGTTTTCAAGGGTACTCTTCCTGCTGGAACAACCGTGGTTAAGTATTTTGTACCCGGAGGACAAAGAATTAATCTTGTTTATGCATTGCATTTTGATAATGATAAACTAACGGGTAAGCTCCTTAATTCAAGAGGATAAATTAAAGATCAGGACTCATCTTAGGCCGTTTGGGGTTAACTACTCCAGGCGGCTTTTTTTGTAGTACTCTTTGCAAAGCTTTTTGTTTACCAATACTGCGACGGAGTACTTTAGTAAAAGAGGTGTAAATAAAAACGCATCCTTCTTCGAGCTTTAGATAGTGCCTGTTGGAAAACGGCTCATACAAGCTGACGTTGGATGAAACAAGTGTTTAATCAGAATATTTTTTGCAATTGATCCTTTGCAGTTTACCTATGCTTGTCAATGAACTTTTTAAAAAAATTTTCGCTGATTTTTGTGCATGAAAGCAGACTTCGTCCCTGCAAAGTTCATCCTTTACAATATTTCTGATAGGGTTTGGGCGCCTGCTTTTATTTACCTACGCATTCGGTAGCAGTTCATACCTGCTTTGCAAGGAAAATTACTTTGTTGAAAGGAGGGATGCTTAAAGTTCTTTTAGCAAAGGCTAGGTTTGAGACATAAGCTTTACACTGTGACCACCTGCACTTCCACCTCTTTATTCTCTTCAAGAAAATGAACCATCTCTTCATTCATTGTAAATCCTTTTTCCAGGGAGTATAAGCTAAGCTTTAGGTTTTCTTTTGGCTCTACAATGTTGAATTTAAGAGAGGATTTTCCGGGGTATGACTTTACATTTTTATCGATGAAGTTTACGAAGTCGGACGTTATAGCCCTTGTGGATACTTCCATAACTAACTGCTTTGTGAAGTTTTGTTTAGTTACTTCAAGCAGGTTAATGGCGGAAATTTTAAATTCATATTGTTCACTGTTATACCTTGTTTTAAAACAACCCTGCACCATCACATTCTTTCCCTTCTCGAGGTAGTTCTGGTATTTTACATAGTCGTCGCTCCATAGCATTAATTCTGATTTGCCGGTAAAATCTTCTATGCATAAAACACCAAAGCTTCTGCCCGTTTTAGTAGTACGATGTTGTGCATCAACTACTAACCCTGCTAACCTGTATGGTTTATTAATATTAGGCTGAAGCTGCGGCGCCTCTTTAATGTCATTGAAATCGTTTAAAGGGGTGAAGCCGTAATGCTTTAATTCAAATTTGAAATGATCAAGGGGATGGCCACTCATAAACATACCGGTTACATCTTTTTCGTGGTCAAGCAATTCAGTTAACGTCCATGGCTCTGTCTTAGGTAAATGCGGGGTAGGAATATCCAATGAAATCATATCGCCAAACAAACTATTACTGGTAGTTTGTGCCTGCGCCTGGTATTTATTTCCAAAGTTTACAATAATATCAAGGCCGCAAACATTGGTTTCTTTATTAAGAAAATATTGCGCACGATGGTACTCTTTAAAGCAATCAAATGCACCGCTGTATGCAAGGCTTTCTAAAGATTTTTTACTCGCTGCACGAAGACTAACCCTTTTCACAAGGTCGAAGATGCTGGTAAATGGTCCTTTCTTTTTTCGTTCTTCAAGTATATGTTCGATGGCATTTTCACCAACACCTTTCAGTCCCATCATCCCAAACCGTATCTCTCCTTTTTTATTAACGGCAAATCCTTTTTGCGACTCATTAATATCCGGTCCAAGCACTTTAAGGCCCATTCGTTTGCACTCCTCCATTATTAAAGTGATCTTATCTATACTGCCTGCGTGGTTGAGTACCGCTGCCATGTATTCGCTGGGGTAATGGGCTTTTAAATAAGCAGTTTGATAAGCAACTAATGCATAACAGGTAGAGTGCGATTTATTGAAAGCATATTGGGCAAACCTTTCCCAATCGGTCCATATTTTCTCTAATATATTTTTGGGATGTCCTTTTGTAGTTGCGCCTTCCAAAAAACTGTCTTTCATCTTGTCGAGGGTTTTCCTGTCTTTTTTACCCATCGCTTTACGAAGTACATCTGCCTGACCTTTCGAGAAGCCGCCGAGCTTTTGCGAAAGCAACATTACCTGCTCCTGGTACACGGTGATGCCGTACGTTTCCTCAAGATATTCTGCCATGTCGGGTAGGTCATAAACTATTTCCTCGCGTCCATGTTTTCGCTCAACATAATTTGGGATATATGCCATAGGACCTGGACGATACAATGCGTTCATCGCAATCAGGTCGGCAAACTTATCGGGCTTCAAATCTCTCAGGTATTTAACCATCCCTGCTCCTTCAAACTGAAACGTTCCATATGTTTCACCTATCTGATAAAGCTTAAATGTTTTTTCATCATCAAGAGGTAACTCATCTATGTCTATGTCAACGTCATGGTTTTGTTTTATTAGTTCAAGCGCAGTTTTTAAAATGGAAAGTGTTTTTAAACCCAGAAAGTCCATCTTAATTACACCAGCTTCTTCGATGATGTTTCCCGCGATTTGGGTAATTAAAAGATCGGAATCTTTTGATGTGGCTACGGGAATAATGTTCTTCAAATCATCGGGTGCGATAATAATTCCTGCAGCGTGAAGGCCTGTATTTCTAACAGACCCTTCTAAACGTTCCGCTTCGTGAAGCACTTGAGATTGCAGACCTTCGCTATTATAAATTTCGCGGAGCTTTTTAATATTGTCGATGTCTTCGGGACTGAAGCCTTCTTTTTCCTCTAAAGATTTGAGACCTTCTTTTATAGTGATGGGTGCATGTAAGCATCGTCTTAATTCGGTACCCGGCCTATCGGGAACCAGCTTTGCCATCATGTTGCTTTCGGCCAACGATAGATCTAGAACCCGCGACACATCCTTTATACTCATTTTGGCAGCCATTGTACCAAAAGTTACTATTTGGGCTACCTGGTTACGACCATATTTTTTAACCACATAATCTATCACTTTTTGCCTTCCATCGTCGTCAAAATCAGTATCGATATCCGGCATGCTCTTACGATCGGGATTAAGAAAACGTTCGAACAGAAGGTTATATTTAAGCGGATCGATATTAGTAATGCCAATGCAATAAGCCACCACCGAACCTGCAGCAGAACCGCGACCAGGCCCCACGAACACACCCAACTCGCGACCTGCTTTTATAAAGTCAGACACTATTAGAAAGTAGCCTGCGAAGCCCATTGTTCTTATAGTGAACAATTCAAAATCTAATCGCTCCCTTATTTCCTCTGTTATTTCAGAGTAGCGTTTTCTTGCTCCCTCATAAGTAATGTAATGCAGGTATTCCCACTGGTTAAGATTACTATCGGTATGCTTTTGAAATTCTGCCGGTATGGGGAAATTTGGAAGAAGGATATCTTTCTTTAAATTTAAAACCTCGATCTTTCCAACAATCTCATTGGTATTATCAATGGCCTGTGGAATATCGTTGAAGAGGCTCTTCATCTCCTCCGTTTTTTTAAAATAGAATTGGTTGTTGGGAAACTTGAAGCGGCGCTCTTTTATAGCTATATCATCATTTATAAAATCGTCGTAGCCCGGCGTACTTTTCTTTTCTCCGGTGTTTATACAGAGCAAAATGTCGTGCGCATTATAATCTTCCTGGTCGGTATAATGGCTGTCGTTACTTGCGATTACGTTTACATTGTATTTCATTGCAAACTTCAACAACAGTTCATTTACTTTATCCTGCTCTTTAATGCCGTGCCGATGTATCTCGATGTAATAATCTTCGCCAAACATATTGAGCCACCACTTAAATTCTTTTTCCGCAGCCTCATCTCCATTTTTTAAAATGGTTTGAGGAACATAAGCACCCAAACAGCATGTAGTAGCAATCAACCCTTCATGGTATTTTTCAATCAGTTCTTTGTCAATCCTCGGGTATTTGCTGTACATACCCTCAGTGTATCCGAGCGATGTGAGCTTCAATAAATTATCATAACCCTGTTTGTTCTTCGCCAGCAACACCTGGTGATAACGTTCGTCTTTTTGTTCTTTTGTAAATATTCTTTTATGCCTGTCTGCAACCACATAAAACTCACAGCCTACAATGGGCTTAACCTTTAGAGAGCCATCTTCGTTCTTGTGTTTATAAGCCTCCGCAACGAATTCAAAAGCGCCAAACATATTCCCATGATCGGTGATTGCAAGAGCGGGCATATTATCATCCATCGCTTTCTGATAAAGACTTTTTATAGATGCGGCGCCATCAAGCAGGCTAAATTGTGTATGAACATGAAGGTGAGAAAATTTACACATGGGGTAAAGAGGTAATTTAAAATGAATAATGAATAATTAAAAATGCAAAATGCAAAAAATTTGACAACAGACTTGGACATTTATCATTCATCATTATTCATTATTCATTCAAATATCGCCATCACCAATAATAACATTCCCTGTACTTTTCCACATTGTGTGTGCGGTTAACAGTTAGTTAAAAACTTTTTCATATTAGTTGCCTGTGAAGTAATAGTGGCTTACTTTGCCGCGTTCGCCTATGAATATAAAGCGCTTATCATATAACCTGCTGTTTGTATTAATTTTAACGGGCTGTAGGCAGTTTAAAGCATTAACATCGCAAGATCGTTCGGCAAGTGTAAGTGTTGGTAAAAAGCAGGGCGAGAAAAAAGTTCGCTTTCTTGATAATATATCTCTTATACCTGGCAGGGCAACATCAAAGCATGCAGCTATCGGGCCTGATATTTCCACTAAAAAGACCAAAAAGGGTGACAACTTACAGATGCCTGCCGCCATAGGTCCGGCGGGGGATATTGAAAGGGCAGACTGGCTGCAGTTAAAGTATGCTATTATGTTAGATGCAAGCGTTGAGAAGCTGCACAACGTAAACCTTTTAAAAATAATTGACGAATGGTGGGGAACAAGTTATTGCATGGGCGGAAGTACAAAAAGTTGTATCGATTGTTCAGCATTAACCCAAGTAATAATTCAAAGTATTTACAGCATTAATCTTCCCCGTACTGCGCACGAACAATATAATTACAGCAAGCACATCGGTCTGGAAGATTTGAATGAAGGCGATCTTGTTTTTTTCAATACCGGGGGCCGCGACATATCTCACGTTGGTGTTTATCTTCTCAATAACAAGTTTGTTCATGCTGCTACAAGCGGTGGCGTAATGGTAAGCGACCTTAACGATAGCTATTGGAAAGCACGGTATAAAGGTGCCGGAAGGGTTTATAGTGCAGCACCATAGACTTTATAGTAGAGGGTAAAGCATTGTTTACGAAGCTATAAAATCCCAATTATATTATTTGGCCGCAGCTACTTGTTTCACCTCAATCAAATAGTTTTTTTCAATAGCTGAAGCATTAGATATAGGAGCAGTGGCTGCTGAAATCTTTTCACTTTTCCAGTTTTCTGCCGGCGTAATCGAAACGGCAACCTTATTATTTTTTATGAAAACAGGGAGGTTAAAACCTTTCACACAATTCGCCCACCTGTAAAAGACCTTGCTTTTGTTTTTGTCGAAATAATATTCAAGAACAGGAATTTGTGTGGTTCTTAAATATTGATTGAAAACAGGTTTAAAATCATAACCGCTTTGCTCACTTATATAGTTTTCTATTTGTTGTGTAGTTACTGTCCGATGATAAAACGTTCTGTTCAATCCCCTTAAAATGTTTCTGAATTTCGAATCATCATTAACAGTGTTGCGTATCATATTGATCATATTGGCTGCTTTATAATACATATCGCTGCTGCCTTGTTTATTTACATTATAAGTCCCGATGATAGGAATGTCATTTTTAATATTGCTGCGTATTCCATAACAATAATCTATTGCGGCTTCCTTGCCGTAATGATCGCCTGTGTATAAAACTTCGCTGTAGTTGGTGAAGCCTTCGTGCACCCACATATCTGCAATATCTTTCGCTGTTATATTGTTACCAAACCATTCGTGACCGCTTTCGTGAACGATGATAAAATCCCATTTCATTCCCCAGCCTGTGCCGCTTAAGTCTCTGCCTTTATACCCATTACTATAACCATTTCCATAAGCAACTCCGCTTTGATGCTCCATACCCAGAAAAGGCGTCTCAACAAGTTTGTAGCTGTCTTCGTAAAAAGGGTAGGGGCCGAACCAATGTTCAAAAGAACGCAGCATAGGCTTAACCTGCTGAAACTGTTGCCTTGCCTTTTCGAGGTTATAATCAAGTACCCAATATTGCAGATCAAGCTTCCCTTTTTCGCCATTTAAAGTATCACTCCAGGTTGAATACTTTCCAATATTCAAGGTAACAGCATAATTATTAATTGGATTTTTAACTTCCCACAACCACGTTTTAGAACCATCATTGCTTGCTGAAACATGCTTCAATCTTCCATTGCTTATGGCAGTTAAAGTATCTGGTGCAGTTATGCTTATCATCATTCCTTCATCAGGCTCATCGCTTAAATGGTCTTTACATGGCCACCATACACTTGCTCCTATACCCTCGCATGCAGTTGCTACAAAAGGATTTCCTTTTGTGTCTTTATTCCATACAACTCCGCCATCCCACGGTGCTTTTACTGCCTCTTTTGGTACACCATGATAGTAGATTTTTATTTTTCTCGTACGTGGTACAAATGCAGCCAACGCACTACCATTCTGCATTTTTACAAGCCATACATTATTGTCATTTTCAAACTGTAAGGTTCTGCCTGTATCATCAATAATACTATCAATACTCATAGGCGTTTGCAGATCAACCTGCATTGTTTTTATTGCCGAAGTTTCCTTGTATATTATTTCATTACTTCCGGCTATAGATTTATTGTTGATGTCGACGTCAATTTGTAAGTTATATTTTATTATATCCCAGCCCTTTCTAAACTCTGTTATGGTTCCTCTTAATGTATCTGCTTTTGAATAAGATTTATCATTGCCTTTAGGCTGTGCAAACGAAAAAACAGTTAGCAGCAAGCAGCCAATAATCAATAAATTGCCTTTCAGTTTCATGTTTTAAAAATATGATATTCATACACAATACAATTTTATTACCGCCGAAAGCGATGTTATTTTTTAAGCCCTTGGTTTGTAAAACGTCGGTTTTCTGTTTGCTGGTTGCGTTTATTTATTTCTCTTTTTGTATAATGATTATTTCATGTGGCAGTAAGGCGTCACAAGGCAAAAAGGTTTTTTCCTATAACCAGCAGGAAGGGCTTCCTACGTTAGATCCTGCATTTGCTAAAAACCAGGCTACTATGTGGACTGCCCATCAGCTATATAATACCCTTGTTGAAACAGACAGCAATCTCAATATTGTTCCGTCGCTGGCCAGGGCATGGGATGTAAGTTATGACCGACTTACTTATACATTCTATTTACACAGTGAAGTGTTTTTCCATAACAATGAAGCTTTTAAAAATGGCAAGGGAAGAAAGATGACTGCTGGCGACATTGTTTATAGTTTAAGCAGAATAATGGATAAGCAAACTGCCAGCAGTGGCGCCTGGATATTTAATAACAGGGTGGATAGTGCCAATGGTTTCCAGGCTGTGAACGATACTACTTTTCAATTAAAGCTGATAAGACCCTTTCATCCCATTCTTGGTATTTTAAGCATGCAATATTGCAGCATAGTACCAAGGGAAGTTGTAGAAAAGTATGGTAAAGATTTTAGAAGCCATCCCTGTGGTACAGGCCCTTTTCAATTTCAGTTTTGGGAAGAAGGACAAG
Source organism: Chitinophagales bacterium 62-2 (assembly GCA_002050375.1). Taxonomy (GTDB): domain Bacteria; phylum Bacteroidota; class Bacteroidia; order Chitinophagales; family Chitinophagaceae; genus Segetibacter. The sequence goes on along the minus strand of MWYU01000655.1, from coordinate 5,908 downwards.
CGTTGATCCTTCATAAAAATCCAAATTATTTTGAGAGGGATGAACGAGGTAAACGGTTACCTTATCTTGATGCCGTCAAAATATCTTTTCTCGACAGTAAGGCGACTGAGTTTCTCGCTTTTCAACAAGGTGAATTAAGTTTTATGAACGACATCGACCCTTCGTTTAAAGATGAGGTACTTACAAAAAAAGGCGAACTTCGAAAGGATTGGCAGCAGAAAATTTATATGAACAAAAGCCCCTATTTAAATACTGAATATTTAGGAATACTGGTAGACGAAAAAAATGAGCTTTTAAAAAATTCTCCTTTAAAAATAAAAGCGGTAAGGCAGGCTATTAACAGCTCAATAAACAGGGCAAAGCTTACTATGTATATGCGTAATTCAATAGGTATTCCTGCTGAACATGGCTTTGTACCGGCAGGGCTTCCATCAAGAAATGCTGAGACGGTTACAGGTTATCCATATGATCCTGCAAAGGCACAGCAACTTCTGAAAGCAGCAGGTTTTCCCAATGGCAAAAACTTTCCTGTAATTAAATTGCTTACCATTCCTATTTATGCAGACATTGGAAGTTTTGTAGCCAAACAACTGGAAGAAAGTGGTATAAAAGTTCAGGTAGAAGTTGTTCAGAAAAGCTTACTGCTTGAGCAAACTGCAAAATCAAGAGCCTTGTTTTTTAGAGGAAGCTGGATAGCTGACTACCCCGATGCTGAAAATTATATGGCCATGTTCTACAGTAAGAATCCTGCACCGCCAAACTATACCCAATATAAAAATCCAAACTTTGATGCACTGTATGAAAAGGCTTTAATGGAAGAGAACGACTCTCTTCGCTACCAGCTTTACCGTCAGATGGATCAGATGGTAATTGACGATGCGCCCGTTGTTCCTTTATGGTACGACATGGTTATTCATCTTGTAAATAAAAATGTAAAGAACTTTCGTCCAAATGCTTTAAACCAATTGGAATTGAGAAGGGTAGAGGTGGAATAGAAAATTAAGTAGGGGATGAAGTACTGACAAAAAGTTTTATTAAACATGGGTTTGAATGGAATGAATAAAGTCTCCTTTTAAGAGCGTTAAAAAACTACTGAACCTGATATAAAACAACTTATAAAATCATTTAAGAATGAGTACCATCCTAAATGACAAAACAATAGCAAAAGAGGCGATAGTTTTGAACTTATAGTTTTTCTCCTATGGAAACACCCATATTTTTTATAGAACAATTTTCTGAAGAGAATTTAATAACTCTAAGTGAGGACACTTCGAGGCATGTAGTGCAGGTTTTAAGAATGCAACCCAACGAAAAACTGCAGCTAACAGACGGGGCTGGAAATTTAAACACGGCTGAAATTATTGATCCTCATAAAAAAAAAGCAACAGTAAGATTGGTTGATAAAACCTTTATCCCTCACAAGGGAGCTAAAATTTCTATAGGTATTTCCCTGCTAAAAAACAGCAGTCGTTTTGAATGGTTTTTAGAAAAAGCTACCGAAATAGGTATTACAGAAATTCATTCGCTGTTATGTAGAAGAACCGAAAAACAGCATTTTCGCTACGACAGGATGAACCAAATACTTATTTCTGCCATGTTGCAAAGTAAGCAGGTTTGGCTACCGGTTCTACATGAACCAACACCGGCAGATGAAGTGATCAGGAATTCATCCTATTCAACCAAACTTATTGCCCACTGCGGGAATGAGATTAAAAAGCCACTAACTGATTTTATGAAGCAATCCTCCGTTCAAATTTTAATTGGCCCAGAAGGCGATTTTACTAAAGAGGAAATCGAACTATCAATAAATACCAACTTTGAGCCTGTAACATTAGGAGAAAACCGGTTAAGAACTGAGACGGCAGGTGTGGTTGCTGCAACGATATTATGCTTGTGAAAATTAAAAAGGATTAAGTAAGATGTTAACAGGTAGTTTAATCAACTTACGATTACTGCAATTCTAAAGTAAAGAATTATTATACCTGCTTCTTCGACTTACCTCTTTCTTCGGCAAGCTCTCCCAATCCTGCATCCTCAAGACTTGCAGAACGAAGGCGTACCGGCGTTGAGTTTTTTCTGATCCGCATATTCATTAGCTCTACAACAAAAGAAAAGACCATAGCAAAATAAACATAGTTTTTAAGGTGCAGGCCTTCAGCTCTTTCTCCTGCCCATCCTTCTACAATCAACACAAGCCCTACCATCACCAGAAAATTAAGAGCAAGCATTTTTAAAGTTGGATGTTTTTCAATAAAGGTTGCAATTCTTTGGCTAAAAAGAAACATAATGATCATTGCAATAACAACGGCAATGATCATAACTTCCAGATGATTAGCTATACCAACTGCAGTTATAACACTATCGAAAGAAAAGATCATATCTACTAAAATAATCTGTACGATGGCATTAAAAAAAGAGGCCGGTTTTTTATCACCGCTTTGCATTTGTTCTTCATCGCCTTCTAATTTATGGTGTATCTCTTTTACCGTTTTAAAAATCAGGAACAGGCCACCCACTATCATTACCAGGCTTGCAAGATCAAAGCTTTTATCAAAAACAGTGAATAATGCATTGCCTTTTTGTTTTACCAGCCAGCCCAAAGCCATTAATAAGAGAATACGTACTGTTATGCCTGCCACCATCCATACTCTACGTGCTTTTAGTTGCTGATTTTTAGGCATTCTGCCCATTATAATCGAAACAAAAATCACATTATCTATTCCCAGCACAACCTCTAAAACCGTAAGCGTTAATAAACTTATTAAAGCATTTAACGTAAATAACTCATCCATTAATAAAAATTTAAGGTGGCAAATATATATGACAAATTCCAAGAGAATATAATATCTGCATTACGATTTGGAACGATGTAATAACTGGGAGGTTTATTTAGAACTCTGTTGTACTAAATGCTTACAAATATTTTGTATCATACCCGGACCTTCATAAACAAAACCTGTCCACACCTGCACAAGTGAGGCACCGGCTTTAAATTTATCTATAGCATCTCTGCCCGTAAATATTCCGCCACTTGCAATAATGGGAATAGTGCCATTGGTTTGCTGGTGAATATATTGAACAATTTTAGTAGACTTTTCTTTAACAGGTTCTCCGCTTAAACCTCCTGCTCCAATGCTTTCAATTGTTTTAGCATCTGTTTGCAAACCTTCGCGGCTTATAGTTGTGTTGGTTGCTACTAAGCCACTTAATTGCACTTCGGAAGCAAGTTCTATAATATCGTCTAACTGCCCTACAGTAAGGTCGGGAGCAATTTTTAGCAATAAAGGTTTAGGATTTATTTTTCCTGCATTAATATTCTGCAGGTTTGCAAATATTCTTTGTAAAGAATTTTTCTCCTGTAGTTCCCTTAATCCCGGCGTATTTGGCGAACTGACATTTATAACAAAGTAGTCTACACAATCAAAAAGCTCGTTATAACAAGTTTCATAATCCTTCCATGCATCGTTGTTATCCGTTGCTTTATTTTTACCGATGTTGCCTCCAATTATAATATTTCTTTTTCTTCCCCGTAACCGTGCAGCAATTGCTTTAGAACCGTCATTATTAAATCCCATCCTGTTAACTAAAGCTTTGTCTTTAGGCAGCCTGAATAATCTCGGTCGGCTGTTTCCTGCCTGGGGCTTTGGTGTAACAGTCCCGATTTCTACAAAACCGAAACCAAAAGATTCCAGTTCATTAATATATCGTGCATTTTTATCGAACCCGGCACCCAGGCCAACAGGGTTTTTAAAGGGTAAGTCAAATACGGTTTTGAGTAAAGTGGCATCATTGCAATTGAAGGACTTAACAAGTGTTTTTTTTATTAAATCAATTTTAAATGCATAATGTAAAGCACTCATAGAAAGATGATGCGCGTCTTCTGCATCAAAATTGAAAAGGATATCGCGAAGCAGGGTATACATGAAGGGCGAAGATATTGCTGAATCATGTTTTAAATTTGATTAATGCAACAAAGATGAAAATTGATGCCATAAGATTTACTCGGAAATAATGAGTGGAGTTCCGGTGTTTAAGGGAACAAGAGTACCGGTTGAAAGTTTATTTCAAACAGAAACTATCGAAGAATTTGTTGAAGTTTTTCCCGCCGTGTTTAACAAAAAGGTGTTGCAGTATTGAAGCTGCAGGCAGATTGATTACGTTAGAAAAGTGCTGCTTGAAGATTTTGCTGGATGAAAATATTTCGGTTCAATTTTGAAAAGCATTTTAGGTGAAACATATATATCAGGTCGATGGATTATTTACAATGGATAAACCTGTGTATGCAGCAAAACCTATTGAAGTTGAGTTTATTGAAGTCGTTCTGCCGGCAGTTGATAATAAAACACCAACACTGATAAAAACAGTTCCTTTAATAAACAAATACTGGAGACTATCCTTCAACATGATGTTTATTTATTAAAGATGATGGTTGATCATTAATATCAATGCATGAAGGAAATCAATGCCTGTAAGGAAAAAGCTAAATAGTTGTTCCTGCAACTTTATTTACTATTCATTACATTTGATCAGCAAAATTTAAACAATGCAGGAAGCATATATTGTAGCAGGTTACCGCACTGCGGTTACGAAAAGTAAAAAAGGTGGCTTTCGTTTTACACGCCCCGATGATCTGGCAATTGAAGTGATAAAAGGCTTAATGGCTTCTGTTCCACAATTGGAAGCCAAAAGAGTAGATGACGTAATTGTTGGCAATGCGGTTCCTGAAGCTGAACAGGGATTACAGGTGGGGCGAATTATTGCGGCCCGTGCCTTAGGCTACGATGTGCCCGGTATGACGGTAAACCGCTATTGCGCAAGTGGGCTTGAAACTATATCAATTGCAACTGCTAAAATAAGGATGGGAATGGCCGATTGCATAATTGCCGGCGGAACCGAAAGTATGAGCATGGTTCCTACAGCAGGCTGGAAAACAGTACCTGCTTATTCAATTGCCTCGGACGAACCTGATTATTATTTAAACATGGGGCTTACTGCCGAAGCAGTGGCTAAAGAGTATAACATAAACCGCGAAGACCAGGATGAATTTAGTTATAACTCTCATCAAAAAGCTATCAATGCTATAAAAAGTGGCCATTTTAGAGAGGGTATACTACCTATTAATGTAGAGCAGGTTTACCTGGATGAGAAAGGAAAAAAGCAAAAAAGAAGCTACGTTGTAGATACAGATGAAGGACCGCGTGCTGATACAAACATGAAGGCACTTGCAGGTTTAAAACCTGCCTTCGCTGCAGGGGGAGCTGTTACTGCCGGAAATTCCTCACAAACCAGCGACGGAGCAAGTTTTGTATTGGTAATGGGCGAAAGGATGGTAAATGAATTAGGTCTTAAACCCATTGGTCGTTTGGTTGCCTGTTTAAATGCCGGGGTTCATCCGCGTATTATGGGTATTGGCCCGGTGGCTGCTGTACCAAAAGTTTTAAAGCAGGCCGGGATGAACCTTAACCAAATTGACCTCATTGAGTTGAATGAAGCATTCGCATCACAATCCTTAGCAGTTATTCGTCAGCTTGGTTTTACTCCCGAAATTGTAAATATTAATGGTGGCGCAATTGCGCTTGGCCATCCTTTGGGATGCACAGGGAGTAAATTGACCGTTCAAATATTGAACGATATGAAAAGATTGAATAAAAAATACGGGTTAGTAACTGCATGCGTAGGAGGTGGACAGGGTATAGCAGGAATTATAGAGAATTTGCAATCTTAGGATCTTTTTCAAAAGAGGGTTTTGACAATGAAAAAATGTTTCTCTCATTGAAATACTTCCCCAGTAGCCTTTTCTAAAAATGTCCCTTTATTCATCTCCTGCTATTAAATTACACTTAATTCTGCCTTAAATTTCCTTCCAATACTACCTTCCCGATTTTTAATGCCGTATATGGAGTAGTTT
>MWYU01000052.1 GCA_002050375.1 Chitinophagales bacterium 62-2 | reverse complement strand
CCCTAAAGCTACCCCTGCATGTTGCACAATCGTTTGCGCATTACAGCTTCCATTTACAACCTTTATGGGTGTAGTGTCACCATTCCCATTCTTTCAATTCCTTTAAGCTAAAATGATAATTGACGGTAACGCCTTTATGCAGGCCATCTACAACATCCCCCTCACCCGATTTTCTGCGAAAGGTTCTTTTAGATTTTTCGGCAGTATAAATCTTTTCAAGCTCGCCTGCGGTTTGGAAATAAACTTTAAAGCCTTCCCGTCTTACTAAACATAAACGCTTCAGCAAAAACCAAACAATAACTATTCTAATTTGAGAAGATTTGTTAAGGTCAAAATACCTGAGCAGGTCACTAAGATTAAGGGCAACTGTTTCCGAAGGCTTTAAATTACTTTGAGGTAAACGTTTTTCAACACTCATAAATGCACGTTGCTGCACTTTTACTTCGAGGTAGCAATATAGTTTTCCGGTCAAATCTCTTACTTCCACATCGGGGTATCCGGCAATTTCAGATTTTACTGCAACAAGCTTTCCCGTTGCGTTGATCTTGTTTATCAGCAACTGCTCATATTCTTCTGAGAAAGAAGCATCACTTTCAAAAAGGTAAACACCCTTGCTTATACCATCGCATCTTGTATGGCACTTACTGCAATCAAATACAAAATCGTCGAGCTTTATATAAGCCATACATTACACATCGTAGTTTACAATAATCAGATGTCTTGTTTCGCGGTTATTCCTTCCCCTTACATTATAAGTATAAGTTTTATCAAACTCTATAAACCTGCATTGCGGCGCACTGTATAGCGATCTTATAAAATCAGTTTCTTTAATAACCAGCATCCATTTGGCTGTAGTAGTTAACAAAGCATCCCGTAACCTTACCTGGTCTTTTCTTGTAAATGCATTTTGATCGTATTCGGAAAACTCACTGTCGTAAGGAGGATCTAAAAAAATGAAATCTTCTTCTCCCGGTTTAGCTTGTTGAAGAAACTCTTCGAAGTCAAGATTGTAGAAAATAGTGTTGTTGAACAATGCCTGTATCCTGTCTGAAAAAATATTTTCAACCTTTAGCCTGAAATTCTTTTTGTTGTAAGCTATGCCGCCATAAGGTATATTAAATTCACCTTTACTGTTATACCTGAACATGGAGGCATAACAAAACTCACGTACAAAATACCAGTTTGCAGCAGCTTTCTCATTGCTCATTTTAAGCTTACCGGCAAACTGAAGATTTGTTAGTTCTCTTAGAAAAAGATAGAGGCCGCTTTTAATACCCGTTTCTATATGATCCTTTAATTCGTCGTTGTTAAAGCTTCGGTCTTCTTTAAAACATATTGCTTTTATACGTCTGCATTTATCAATGATAGAGGCACTGAGCTTTTTAATAAACGTTGCTTGATTAACGATGAAAGCTTCTTCAAATAAAAGACAATGCTGGTTTAACGATGTGCCGGTTAAAAGTTGTTGAACATTTTCTTTTATTTCGCCTTCGCTTGTTTTGCCCGAAATAAATGATTGCAGCAAGGGCAATAACACGGGCG
>MWYU01000245.1 GCA_002050375.1 Chitinophagales bacterium 62-2 | reverse complement strand
ACCCAATATTGATCGTCAATATGGTCGGGCGCTTTCAACTCACCTTGTTTAACGGCATGGCGGCGCAGGTAATTACATATTTGTTCAATATTTACAAAGATTGAAATGGGATTGGCAAAACCTTTTCGGCGGGGAACGTAACAGTACGAACACGACATGGTACAGCCGTTGGATTGAGAAGGCGCTACCCAATGAGAACTCCGGGTATTCTCCCTGCAGCTTAACGACTTTTTGATACCCAGCACCAAAACATTTCTCTTAATTTTCGTCCAGTCTTCAATTGATCCCTGGTTGCCATGAAGTTCAGGAATCTTCCAGTGGGAAGGAACTTCTATAAGATTTGCTTCGGGGTATTTTGCCAGTATTTCCTCTCCCCGCTTGTAATTACGCACTTGGGGCTCTAAGTATATTTCTTTTATTTGCAGCAGGTCTTCAACTGTTTTATTATGCAGCATTTAAAGATGGTTTGACAGGTAATACAACCATTAATAACTGCAAAAAGTTTGGAGAGTGAAGACTTTTAATAATTCTTTTAAACTTTCTCTATAGTGCTGTTAGTAAAACTTGCTGCTATTTCAGCTTTTGCTTTGGAAGCAATATTGGCGCTATCAGAAGCTACGCAAAACGCGAGAATATTCATTGCACCTTTTAATTTCAGGATGATAGTTCGTTTAAAGTGTCTCTCAATTCTAAAGAATACCGATTTACCTCTTCGGAAATACCTGGAATCCCTCCAATGATAATTTTTATTGCCCTTAATATCTCGATATCGCTAAGTTGTCTTACAAACGAATCTTTAAATAAATTATGAATGTCGTGAGGCAAGTCATCAAACCCCCGACCATAATCTGAATCTAACCCGAGTGATTGACAAGCAAGTTTGAGAGCGCAATTTCGTGCCTCACTAATCCAAAATTCCGCTTGCCATAATCTGTTTCGCTCCATACAGAACCTCGCCCGCAAAAGGTGATGTACCAGATAACCAAACAGTTCTTTAGTTGGCTGCGATCTTGGTTGTGGTTTTTCATTCGGCTGCGGTCTTAGTTGTGGTTTTTCATATTGTTTGCTATACAGTAAATCAAAATGCGGACCTTTTGCGCCGAACTCAGATGCCGGAGAAAATGAAAGGTCAAGTTGCAAACAACCGGGTAGAATGAAAACTCTGTAAATTGTACTTCCACTTTCCACATCAAATAACACAATTCCTCGAAATTCATCTACAACATAATCAGTCCACGAGTCAAGCAGTTCCTCAATTGCAAATAACTCATTCACCCCAAAAGTCAGGTCAATGTCCGACCACCTGTCTACTGTACCTTTAGCATAAGAGCCGATTACCGCCGCAGAAACTATTCTGCTGTCGCCTTTTGCCCTGCTGATTATTTTTTCATGAACTTCTTCTCTGAATTGAACATTAAACATATCTGCCTTCCAATAATTTTTAATGTACTTATTTGTTCTACAATGAAACGTTCGGGTTAGCACTGTCCCCAAAACTTGCCGCTAACGCATTAATAAGAACATATCCGCTAAAACAAACACC
>MWYU01000045.1 GCA_002050375.1 Chitinophagales bacterium 62-2 | reverse complement strand
ATAGTAACAGTACTTAGGCGTACGGATTATTCCATTGCTCCTCGTGCCCACGACTAAGTCGCAAGCATTGCTTCAGCTTCTCCTTCTCCCCGAAACCAATAGAACTACTCCGGCAACTGTTGCTATTGCTCCCGCATACATTGGCCAACCAAGCGTTTCTTTTTCTTTTTTGTTTATTTGCAACGGTCCCAGATCAATAAGTTTTTTCTCTCTAGTAAAGGAAACTCCACGAAAAACCATCATTAAAATTCCTGCGACAATTAATATTATACCAAGCGCCTTCATATGTAGGATTTTAGAATTACAATTTTGATAATTGCTATCAATAATCCCGCCATTACAATTAAGTGTGATTATCCACGACTGGTCGGTGAGAGTAGACTCATTATGTCTGCGATACACTTGGGCAATAACGACCTGCGACAGCGATGCCGGAAGGAACACATTCAAGAGCTGGAAAATTTATCCTTTAACAGCAAGTATGTCCACTTTTTCTATTGTTGGAGGTGTTGATAACAATTCTGATGCGTGCTCCATTAATGCTGCAGCTATTTTTCCAGTCAAGTGCGCTTCCCGACCTTCTTCGTCATTAAACGTATCAAATATACCAAAGGTAGAAGGGCCAATACGAAGTGCATACCACGAAACCGTATCCTTTTCTTCCTGGGCTAAAGGCAAAGCGCTTTTAAGAAAATTTTCAACTGCTTCTTCTTTACCAGGTTTTGCTTCAACACGAGCTAATAATGCAAACTTTACCATAGTAGTTGTTTAATAGTTTTTAGATAACGTAGTTACGAAAGTTGACTTAGTATAGTTTTATTTGAAGTCGGACTGAAGCTTTAATGATTGTACCCCAGGTAATTGTTATAATTCCATTGCTTATCGTGACTGCTCTTTTGTTCCAGATGACAATTGCAGCAAGATGCTGAAGCAAGGAACGCCGACATGGGCTGAAAAGAGCACTGCTGCAAGGAACACCTGCAAGGGCGAAGAGATGAGCTATTACAAGTAATTACGCTTGTTTGCACAAGGAAGATGTTGCCGTTATAAAATGAGTCGCACAGAAGACTTCATACTACTATTGCACGTGATCAGATTTTGCAATCCCATCTAAACCTTAAGCGAAGGAAAAAGAGCAGGGCAGAACGAGAAAGACTCAAGCAAAAATGGCGGCTGGAATAGCAATAATTATAGAAAATGTTAGTTTAAATACTTATCAAACCAATCAACAAAATTCTGCTCTTCAATTTCAATATTCTTCCACCCATGACCACCACCTTTTTTAATGATCAGTTGGTTCGAAATATTTGCCTCCTTCAATTTTTTTATTATAGTTTCAGATTGCTGCAAAGGCACTGTTCTGTCAGCATCTCCATGAATAATTAAGACTGGCGGATCATCTGAAGTAACAGAATATAGTGGAGAGGTTTGCTTTACGATCTGTGCGAATTTCTCAGGCTCAGTTACAACCGTGTATGTTTTGGTGGAATCATTCCACTCTTTATAGTCAAACGCCGAAGCTACTCCGGCTGAGGCCAGGCGAGCCTTAGCTTCTGTAAGG
>MWYU01000092.1 GCA_002050375.1 Chitinophagales bacterium 62-2 | reverse complement strand
CTTGATACGTCGCATAGCGTAGCTTTTACAAAGTCACTCAATGCCCCTGATCCAGTACCTGAATTAAAAGGCTATAAGGTAGTGGCAGCATACCCTAAAGGCAGTAATGATATAGAGTCATCTGTTAAAAGAATTGCCGGATACATTGAAGAAGTAAAAAAACTTGGTGTTGAGATTGTAGGTTCAGTAGAAGAAGTGCTAAAGAAATCAGATGTAGTTCTATTAGAAACAAATGATGGCCGTCTACATTTAGAACAGGCTTTATTGGTAATTAAAGCGAGTAAACCATTGTTTATTGATAAACCTGTAGCTGCTTCCTTAACTGATGCCATTGCTATATATGATGCCGCAAAGAAGTATAAAGTGCCGGTATTTTCATCCTCCTCTCTTCGCTATATGGAAAGTGTTCAGGATGTTGTAAAAGGAAAGATAGGTGCAGTGTTAGGAGCGGATACTTTCAGCCCGGCTACTATAGAAAAGACTCATCCGGATTTGTTTTGGTACGGTATACATGGGGTTGAAATATTATTTACAGCAATGGGTACAGGCTGTAAAAGTGTTGTGCGAATAAATAATCCCGATACAGATATAGTAGTTGGCACATGGAAAGATGGAAGAGTTGGCACTTTTCGCGGCACACGTACAGGTAAGCATGATTATGGCGGAACTGTTTATGGCGCTAAAGAAAATTTCCCTTTAGGGCCCTTTAAAGGATATGATAATTTATTGGTAGAGATAATAAACTTTTTTAAAACAGGCAAAGTGCCTGTAAGTGCTGAAGAGACATTGGAAATATATGCGTTTATGGAAGCAGCAGACGAAAGCAAACGTCACGGAGGTAAGGCTGTAAGTTTAGAAGCTGTTATGCAAAAGGCCAGCAAAAGTAACAGAACGATGTTAGAGTAACCAGTGTGCCATTCTGATCAGTTGCCATAAAACGAACCCGAACTGTTTCAGCTATTCATTCGCTCGGGGCTTTATGTAGGAAGCATAGACCTTAACATCGACTGAATAAGCATTGCCGGAAGATGCCATTACCAACACCATCTGCTGGTAAGTTAATCTTAGTTCCATTAGATAGACTGCTCTGCCCCCGGAAGAAGCTATTATTGTTCCCGCAAGGTTTTCTTTTGATTAGTTTAATAAGTTGGAAACGCTATTAAAACCCGAAAACACTTCTGGTTATGTCCCTAATTCAGGGAAGTTTAGTTCTTATTCTGTAAGGATGCAGGTGCGGTTATTTGCTCTTCTGAAATACCTGTTTTTGACGAAGAACGTTGAACAAATTCCTGCTTTTGTAGGGGTGATTCCTTGCCCTGGGAATTACATCTTTCCAGATGCTTTTCCCACTGTATTGCTTTCCTAAATCGATTCCGTATTGATCATCCAATGGAAGGTGCAAAGGGACTTCATACAGTTTTTTTCCTGATGTAGTTCTTTGAGTACGTTTTCCAAATGGTCTTCCAAGGAATCCATTGAAGCGAAGGTGTAGTTGTTGAAGCCTTTTTGTTCCCGAATGGAGCCCATTTTATTGGATTTTACCTCAAGGCCAAGCCTAGAA
>MWYU01000151.1 GCA_002050375.1 Chitinophagales bacterium 62-2 | reverse complement strand
GAAGGAGATTTTGAATAATACCACGGTGCCGCAAATTGTTATAACAGGTTTAAAAATACGTAATCAACCCGTACATGTTAAAACAGAAGGCTCCCCTTTATCAAAATCCATTTATCTTACCGATCAGCTAACATTATCTTACGAGCAAAATTTTATCTCCTTCGAATTTGCCTCCATGGATTTCACAGATCCTGAAAAAAATCAATACCAATACAGGCTTAAAGGATTTGACAAAGACTTTATTCATTCGGGTAATACAAACAATGCAACTTATACCAATCTCGATCCCGGCAGTTATACTTTTACGGTTAAGGGAAGCAACAACGATGGCACCTGGAATGAAAAAGGAACTTCCATTCAGTTAATTATTCTTCCACCCTGGTATATGACCTGGTGGTTTCGTACAGCGCTTGTACTTACCGTGATATTAGCTGCCTATACCTTCTACCGGTATCGGCTTGCACAGGCTTTAAAACTACAATCTATCCGCGACAGAATAGCCGGAGACCTGCACGATGAAGTAGGTTCTAATCTCAGCAATATTTATATATTCAGCAATGTAGCGCAACAGAAAGCAGAAGCGAATGCTGAAACGGCACCACTGCTGCAAAAGATAACGGACTATACACAGCAATCCATGGAAGCGATGAATGATATAGTGTGGATGATCAATACCCGTAACGACCGTTTTGAAAACATTATGGTTCGCATGCGCACACTTGCAGCAGAATTTTCTGAAACGTCAGATTGTTCACTGCAACTGGACTTCGATGAAAATCTTGATGATGTGAAGCTTAATATGGAAGACCGAAAAAACTTTTACCTCATTTACAAAGAAGCCATTAACAACATTGCAAAATATGCAGGATGTAAAAGTTTGTGGGTGGAAATGAAGTTACATCAAAACACAGTAAGGTTAAAGATCATTGACAACGGAAAAGGTTTCGATGTAGCAAACTCTACTAAGGGAAACGGTATATTCAACATGCAAAAACGGGCTGAAATGTTGAAAGGTGCGCTAAGTATTAAAAGTACTATCGGAGAAGGAACTACTCTCGAACTAAGTTTTAAAGTCTAATTTTTTTGCAAAAGACCGATATAATCTTGTTCTTATACAATAATAACAGCTCCTTACCTAATATTAGGGATGGAACAACAAGGATAGTTACAATACTTTTACCCAGTGACAACCAAAATATTAGTATACGACGATAACCGCGGCCGGCAGGAAGCCTTACAACTTTTGATAGAAAGTTCGGGCGATATGGAGTTTGTAGGGGCAAAGGAAAACTGCAATGATGTTGAAGCCGACGTTATAGATATGCAACCAAGATGTAGTGCTGATGGATATTGACATGCCGGGAACCAATGGTATCGAAGGATTAAAACGAATTAGAAAACAGGCTCCTGAAGTTTTCATTATCATGCAAACCGTTTTTGAAGATGAAGAGAAAATATTTACTGCCATACATGCGGGAGCGCATGGTTATTTTTTAAAAAAAACAAAACCTGATAAACTGATCGAAGGCATTCGCGATGTGTTGGAAGGTGGTGCACCAATG
>MWYU01000032.1 GCA_002050375.1 Chitinophagales bacterium 62-2 | reverse complement strand
CTTTAAGGTTAGCCTGCTGGAGCAGCAATTAAATCAGCTCAAAAAAATGATCTACGGCAGCAGACAGGAACGTTTTATTCCGACTGATAATAATCCTGCGCAACTGAGCTTACCTATAGAGGCACACGCGGCAGTTGCCTGCAATATTATCGATACTCAGAAGATCAGCTATACCAGGCATATTACAACAGTCACTCACACAAAGAAAGATCATCCCGGACGTACGAAGCTTCCTGACCATTTAGAACGCAGGATTATTGCTCTTGAACCAGGTGAAGATGTAAGAGGCTTTAAAAAGATAGGAGAAGAAATAACTGAGGAGTTAGAATATGAACCGGGAAACCTCTTTGTGAATCGCTATGTAAGAGTTAAATATGCAAAGCCGAATAATGAAGGCATTGTAATAGCACCGATGATAGACCGGCCACTGCCAAAAGCAATTGCCGGCCCCGGACTTTTATCACAGATCGTAATTGATAAATATGTCGATCATTTACCGCTGTACCGTCAGATGGAGCGTTTTAAAAGACAGGGTGTTACTATCCCTTACAGCACCATTACTGATATGATAAGCGGAACCTGTAAACTGCTCACACCCCTCTTTGATGCACTGGTAAAAATTATGTTGCAAAGCAACTACCTGCATGCAGATGAAACGCCCATCAAAGTTTTAGATAAAGACAAAAAAGGTGATGCTTCGGCAGGCTCAGCACACCGTGGTTATTTTTGGGTTTATCACAGTAGCATAGAGCGGCTGGTGGTATTTGATTACCGTCAGGGACGCGGAAGAGAAGGCCCGGCAGAAATACTAAAAAATTTTACGGGTCATTTGCAAACCGATGGATATGCGGTGTATGATGTTTTTAAAGACAAAGAAGATATAACGGTTATGCATTGTATGGCGCATGCACGACGTATGTTTTTTGAAGCGCAAGCCAATGATCATGTGCGTGCCAGTTATGCCATGGAGCAAATCCAAAAGTTGTATACCCTGGAAGGTAAAGCAAAAGAGCTAGGGTTGAACGAAGCTGAAATATTAGAGCTACGTATAAGAGAGTCTATACCAATATTGCAATCACTGGGTAAGTGGATGAAAGAGCAATACCTGCAAACCCTGCCTAAAAGCGTAATAGGAAAAGCGCTTGGATATAGCATAGAGCGATGGAAGGAGTTAATGGTTTATACCACTGATGGCAAACTAAACATCGATAACAATCCAGTTGAAAATAGTATCAGGCCTGTAGCCCTGGGTAGAAAAAACTATTTATTTGCCGGAAGTCATGAAGCTGCTCAGAGAAGCGCCATGCTCTATTCGTTTATGGGTACCTGTAAACTAAATGGGATCAATCCTTCTGTATGGCTCACCGCTGTTTTAAAACAAATTAACAATCATCCCATCAATAAGATTACAGAACTTCTTCCCCAGAACTGGAAACCGGTGCTATAACGTTTTATTTTTGATTAAAAAACTGTGTACTTAGCCGAAGGGATACAAAGCATACGATGTGTATCTTCATTTTTACTTGTGGAACAATTTTCAATTAAAAGGTTTGTAGGATGGC
>MWYU01000057.1 GCA_002050375.1 Chitinophagales bacterium 62-2 | reverse complement strand
GAATATTTCTCTCTTAGAAAATTCTGAAATTGAAACGGACAGAGGCATTTTAGTGAATGAATTTTTTGAAACGAATGTACCTGATGTATATGCCCTTGGGGATTGCGTTCAGCATAAAAATCCTCCGGCTGGCAGAAAAGCAATTGAACAGGTTTGGTACACCGGAAGAATTCATGGTGAGACATTAGCACAAACGATTTGCGGCAAAAAAACTCCTTACAATCCCGGGCCTTGGTTTAACTCTGCAAAATTTTTTGATATAGAATACCAGACTTATGGAACGATAAATCCACAGCAGGCAGAAAATGAAAGTTCGTTTTATTGGGAGCATAAAGATGGAAAGATTTGTTTGCGCATAGTTTATAGTAAAGATGATGAATCGGTAATAGGCTTTAATGCTTTAGGCATGCGGTTGCGACATGAAGTATGTGATAAATGGCTGCAGGAAAAAAGGAAAATTGATGATGTGATGGCGAATCTTCATCAACTTAATTTTGATCCTGAGTTTTCTAAAAAGCATGAAAGAGAAATTATGATGACTTATAATCAGCAAACCGGAAAAAACATCAGTAGGAAGAATAGAGCATTTGCATTCTTTAATTGATATACTCTTTATACAAAAATTAAGTATGGCCAGCGAAGCAACTATCAACCCTTCACTTTCCCTAACAGAAGAAAGTAAAGAACAAACTCTATCACAAAAGATAGGTGGTGTTTTTATAGCAATTGCTGTTCTTGCTTTAATTGCAGCTCTTGCAGGCGCCGGTAAAGAGTATCCTTCTTTATTTCTGGGCATTATCATCTCAATGTTTTCTTTGGGCGCTATCTCTTATGCTTTACCATATTTTCAGGGCTCCGCCGGAATTCGTAATAACGGCATCATGTTTAAAAGCATGACCAACAAAGGAACCATTGCCTGGATACTTGCTATTATTCTTACCGGTTTTTATATCATCATCTATTGGTACGCATGGGCTTTTGAGGGATTGATACGGATTTTTGATCCTTTAAGTAAACTGATTAGCGGTAAGCCTGCCGATCAATGGTTTATGTATGGTGCATTGTATACCCTTGCAATTTTAACAATGGGAATACGCTTCATTGGCAGGTACCGGCATAGCAGGTATCATGTAATACGTACCTTCTCAGTAATGTTTTTTCAAACAGGCTTTGCATTCCTGATTCCTATGTTTTTAAAAAAACTAAATGAGCCTGAATTTTACTTTTCGTACTTCTGGCCGCTCAAGTATAATTATTTATTTCCTTCTGATGTTTCATCTTTAGCAAGTTCAGGTAACCTTGGTGTGTTTATGGTTTTTTGGGGGGCAATGATGACATTTATTGCCACACCCATCCTTACTTATAATTATGGAAAGCGCTGGTACTGCAGTTGGGTTTGCGGCTGCGGTGGCCTTGCCGAAACAGCAGGCGACCCTTACCGGCATCTTTCAGATAAAAGTTTAAAAGCATGGAAGATTGAAAGATGGATGGTACACAGTGTTTTGGTTTTTATCACCATTACCACCGTATTGCTTTGGTTAAATTCTTATTACAAAGGTGGCCTTC
>MWYU01000650.1 GCA_002050375.1 Chitinophagales bacterium 62-2 | reverse complement strand
GCGCTCCACACTGCTGCAAAAGCAATATTACCCACCGATTTCTTACGGACAAATGTTGCAAGCAGGGTAATTAATACGAAAGCACCATAAACAAAAAATTGGGTTGTACCATAAAATCCTTTTCTCGAAGTAAATAATTGCAAACAAACATCTGACAATAGCAATGCAGATAAAGGCAGTAAAAAAGCAAGCTTTTTATCTTTTATAACCGAACCTCCAAACACAGCCATAGCTCCTAAAGCTGTAAAGTTTTCAGGATGAGGAAACAATCTTGTAAAGGCGGCAAAAACAATTAATAATGCAGCACTTAACACCGGAGAGTTATTTTGCTTATACATGTGATTATCTTAATGCTGCGAAAATAGTTTAAAAGTGCCTCATATCTTTTAATGACCTCTAAATTGTTTCAAAAAATTCATCACCAACTTAGCACGATAAGAAAATTATTTAGCCTTCAAAGGAACAAATGCTCTGTAAAGTAAAGAAGCATCCGCAGTAGCCGCAACAGTATACTCTGTATCCGGTAAAACAACAAAGGCTTCACCGCGCTTATATTGCTGTTGTTGATTAACTGCAACACCTCCCTGCATTACTAAAATTATTTCAGAAGATAGAGATGTACTTTTATACTCCTGCCCTTTTTGCAACTGCAGGGCCGATATTGCAAAGTCTTCAACAGGCAAAGGATAATTAATTTCACCGGCATCAGAAGCCTGCGGGTAAAGAATATTTGGTTCTGTACCTACAAAAGAAATGTGCTTTAATAATTCAGGTACATCAATATGTTTAGGAGTAAGTCCGCCGCGCAGAACATTATCGCTGTTTGCCATCAGCTCAACATTTTGTCCTTCGAGATATGCGTGAGGCAAGCCTGCTCCCTGAAATATTGCCTCTCCGGGCTGCAATCTTACTATATTGAAAAAGTAAACAGAAAAGATACCTTTATCAATATTCTTTCCTTCAAAACCATTTGCATAAAGTTTATTAACCCAATAGCCCGGCTCGTTTTTCTGATGGGTTGTTTTTAATTCTCGTTTAACCAAAGGCGTCAGAATTTCATCTGCCTGTTCAGTTGGAAACTCCATGACTGTTTTATACAAACCGTAATAACCATCCTTTTCAAAAACCGGTAGTAGCGATGCAAACTCAGGTATTACTTGTAACGTCTTGTTTAAGTCATCTTCTATTTTAAACCCATGCAATAGCCAGAAGTCGCTTAAGGCAACCATTACCTCGGGCTTATGATTTTTATCCTTATAATTACGGTAAGGTGCATCAATAGGAATATTCTCTGCCTCTTCCCTTTCAAAGCCTTTAATGGCTTCTTCTTTTGTTGGATGCACCTGAATGGATAACATCTCCTTTACATCGAGCACTTTAAAAAGGTAGGGAAGCTCCCCATACTTTTCATACACTTTATCACCGAGGTACTTTACCGGCTCCTGCCTCATCAGTTCATACCACGACAATAACTGACCTTCACTTTCCAACTTTGCCGGTGCACTTGGGTGCGCACCCAACCAATACTCTGCACAAGGTTTCTTATCAGCGTTTTCAAGTCCTAATAAAGCAGGTATAAAATCATGTCCTCCCCATGCATAATGTTGCACAGTCCCAATACACTTATAAATTTTTTTATCGCCTTGCATTATGTATTTTTCAGTAACGCCGAAAATAATAAAAAATGGCACAGCACAACGAAACAGGATTCGCAGGTGAAAAGTTAGCAATTGAGTGGCTTATACAAAAAGGATTTATTATAAGGCAAACAAACTGGCGCCACCGGCATTGGGAAGTAGATATAATTGCAGAGAAAGGAGATACCCTGCATTTTGTAGAAGTAAAAACCCGGCGAAGTACAAAGTTTGGTAACCCTGAGGAAAGCATTAATAAACAAAAGATGAGAAACCTGAAAGATGCTGCTGAACAATACCAGCTCCAGAACCCGGGTTGGAAGTGGATACAGTTTGATGTGCTGGCTATTTTATTTAAAGAAGACGGTGTGGATTATTGGTTTAACCAGGATGTGTATTTGTAAGATAAGTTTGAAGTTTTAGGTTGTAAGTTTTAAGTAGATAATTGTTGATTTTATTTTTACTTACTGCTTAAAACTTATAAATCTTGTAGAGCTATTTTACCCTACCACCTAAAACTTAAAACTTGCTACTTAAAACTTATAACTTAAAACCCCCTCATGTGGTCGCCATACAAAAAAGGATTTAAAGCATACCTGCAATTAGAGAAATCTTTGAGCGATCATTCTGTTGAGGCTTATCTGCGTGATGTGGAGAAACTGACTGAATTTCTGCTCGCGACAGAACAAAAGATAAGCCCGTCAGAAGTTGAACTTAAAACCCTGCAGCAATTTGTAAAATGGATCGGGGAGCTTGGAATGACAGCAACTTCGCAGGCAAGAATTATATCGGGCATTAAAGGCTTTTATAAATATTGTCTCATCGAAAATATTGTTACTGCTGATCCTACCGCTTTATTGGAAGCTCCAAAGCTTAAACGAACTTTGCCCGATGTACTTAGCTTTAATGAGATTGAAAATATTATTGCAGCAATTGACCAAAGCAAGCCTGAAGGCGGCCGAAATAAAGCGATACTTGAAACCATGTATAGCTGCGGACTGCGGGTAACTGAGGTAGTCAACTTACAAATAAGCTGCCTTTATTTAGATGTAGGTTTTATTCGTGTAATTGGCAAAGGGAACAAGGAAAGATTGGTTCCTATTGGTGGCGATGCAGTTAAATACATCAAAATTTATAAGGACAATATCCGTGTTCACGTTCCTGTTAAGAAAGGTTGCGAAGACATTTTATTTGTAAATAAACGAGGCGGGCAACTATCCCGAATAATGATCTTTTACATTATCAAAGACCTGGCATTAAAGGCCGGAATTACCAAAAATATTTCTCCTCATACTTTCCGTCATTCCTTCGCCACACATTTGGTAGAAGGCGGTGCAGACCTTAGAGCAGTACAGGAAATGCTTGGCCACGAAAGCATTACCACCACCGAAATCTACACCCACCTCGACCGGGATTTTTTAAGAAGCACATTGCAGCAGTTTCATCCGGCGTATAAAGGGCAATAGATTAAAGTCACTGGGTCATTGGGTCATTAAGTCATTGAGTTATTAGGGTAATAGTTCTGGTTATCTGCTTCAGGAGTTGTTTATTAATTACAATTTTTTAATCATTCAAAACTAAACTGGTAAATAATACTCCCCACTAAAAAAAATATTCAACTAATAACCTATTGACTATGGCCTAACGACGCAATGACCCCGTACCCTATTGACTTAATGCCCAACTGCCATATCCTTTTTGCTTAGCACCTGTGCTTTCTTCACCAATTCAATAAACTCTTTTCTATAACCTTCTGAATCGTTGTTTAGTGAACTGCCTGCCAATTGCTCTACAAGCTTATACCCTCCTTCACCTTTATATGCGGAGTTGCGAAGCAACATACCAAACTGTGCAACTGCAGCAGCAAAGCGCAAGTTTTCTGAACACTGAACAATCGAACTTTTAGCATCCAACACCGGATGAGTAATCAGTTTACTTACCTCTTCACCGGGCTTCTTATATCTTAGTTTTACGTTCATTAATTCACCCCCAAAAGTTGTTGTTATATCCTTCCTTACAGGCTTTTGATATCGTAATTCATCAACGTTATCAAATACATCTGTCTTTGCTCCCACCGGAACAACTTCATACAAAGCTGTAACGGTGTGCCCGCTTCCTAACTCTCCGGCATCCTTCTTATCATTATTAAAATCTTCTTTCGCCAGCATCCGGTTTTCATAGCCAATCAATCGAAAACCCTGAACCTTAGCCGGGTTAAATTCTATTTGCAGTTTTACATCTTTTGCAATGGTAAATAGTGTTCCACCAAACTCACTTACCAAAACCTTCTTTGCTTCATTTTGATTATCTATATACGCATGATTTCCGTTTCCTTTATCTGCAAGCTTCTGCATCTTTGCGTCCTGGTAATTGCCGGTTCCGTAGCCAAGCACAGTTAAGAATATTCCGGTTTTTCTTTCCTCTTCAATCAATCTCTCCAATTCATCGTCACTGCTTATTCCTACATTAAAATCTCCGTCCGTACATAGTATAACACGATTGTTCCCTTCTTTTATAAAGTTGGATTTAGCTGTTTTGTATGCAAGCATAATTCCTTGTCCGCCTGCGGTTGAACCTCCTGCATGCAGATTATCTATGGCTTGTTTTATTTTCATCTTTTCTGCTCCGGATGTTGGTGGTAGCACCAAACCTGCATTACCTGCATACACTACAATCGACACTTTATCCTGCTCACGCAATTGATCAATCAATAGTTTCATTGAAGATTTTACAAGCGGCAGTTTATCTTCTGTTTCCATGCTTCCGCTTACATCAATTAAAAAGGTAAGATTGGATGGAGGCAGATCTGCAGTTGAAATTTTCTTTCCCTGTAAACCAATGCTTACAAGCTGGTGATCTTTGTTCCAGGGGCAGACAGCAATTTCAGTATTGATGGAGAAAGGATCATTACCTCCTGGTTGCGGATATTGATAGGTAAAATAGTTGATCATCTCTTCTATGCGAACAGACCCCGGCGGCGGCAATTGATTGTAATTAAGCATTCGACGAATATTGCTGTAAGAAGCGGCATCGACATCAATTGAGAAGGTCGATAAGGGATTGTCCGTTACTTTCAAAAATCTATTCTCAGCAATGTTATCATAACCTTCCCTGTTGAAGTTGTTATTATATTTCCAATCCTTTTTAGGTTCGTTTTCATGGCCCTGGTAAATTTTATCATATGCCTCTTCATCCCTTGCAATTCGGGGAGCTGAAAATTTTTGTACTGGTGATGTTCCTCTCATAGTACTGCCAGCCATATCCCTCCTTTGTTGAGTTCCATAGGCAACGACCACGGATTCTGCCAGTGCCTGTTGTGTTCCCTTCAACCGAATTACAAAAGATGCTTTATTTCCAACGGTAAATTCTTTCTTTTCAAACCCTATGTACTGAACAACTAATACAGATTTTAGTCCCGGAGCTTCTATCGAGAATTTTCCTGCTGTATCAGTAGTCGTACCCTTGTTCATTCCCTTTATCCATACTAAGGCACCACGTATAGGCCTCCCTTTTTCGTCGGTAACTTTTCCCGTTAATTTAATCGTGCCGGCAAAGGCAAATGCGAGTATAAGCAAAGGCAATGCAATTAGTGCTGATAGAAAATAGCGTTTCATACATATAGTTTTTAGATTGTTATGGATAGATGCATCTGCATGAAACATTACATATAGAACTTCAAAAACATTTTAAACCTTCATGCTGAATTACTATTCTTTAAAACAGCCTTACCTTTCGGTAAGTATTTTATGGCCATTTTAAAAACCATACAAACCACTCCACTTACCGATGCTGAGTTGATAACTATCTATCAGCGTGATCAGCAGCAGCAAACATTAGCTCAACTTTATTTACGTTATAATGATCTGGTGTATGGTACGTGCATAAAATACCTCGGCAACCAGGAGATTGCGAAAGATGCGGTAATGGATATTTACCAGGAACTTATAGAGAAGGTGAAACATCATGCAATAGACAATTTTAAAAGCTGGCTGTATGTGCTTACCAAAAATCATTGCCTGATGCAGTTGCGAAAGAATAAGAGAATGATAACTACAGAATTCGATACTCAGCTTATGCAAACAGAAGATTTTTCGCATCTTGATGGAGTGTTTGAAAAAGAGCGGCAGTTAGAAAGGCTTGGTAATTGCATGGAAAATTTGAATGAAGAACAGCAGAAAACCGTTCGTATGTTTTATTTAGAGAATAAATGTTACAATGAAATTTCTACGCTTACCGGCTTTGACTGGAACAAAGTAAGAAGCCTTATACAAAACGGAAGAAGAAATCTAAAAATCTGTATGGAAGAAAATGGCTAAAGCAGGCACCTATAGTTACGAAGAAATACAAAGGTATTTGCAGCATAAAATGGATGCAAAGGAAATGTATGCTTTTGAAAGAGCCATGATGGACGATCCGTTTCTTGCTGATGCAATTGAAGGATATAAAAAAAGCAATGAGGCTGTTGCAGCAAGTCATTTAACTGAAATAGAAAAGCAATTAACCGGAGATAAACAAAAGGCAAAGGTTGTTGCATTACAAGCGCAGGCAACAGGATGGTGGAAGATTGCTGCTATCATTCTATTAATCGTTACAGGTGCTGCTATAAGCTATAGTTTATTAAATACTTCCGGCGTTGATGACAGTTCAACAAGGCAAATAGCTCAGAAGGAATCTCAAGAAATACCCGCTGCAAAGGATAGTATTAAACCTGTTGATAATGTAATGCCCCTGCAAAAAACTTTACCTGGTAAAGAGTTACTTTCTTATAAAAAAAATACTTCTCCTTTCATTCGTCGCGAACCTGAAATTCTTCCGCCAACAGTACAAACCATTCAGGCAGAAAAGGACTCTACAATTGCCGCTATGGAAGAGCATGAAGAAAAAGCAATGCTTTCGGCAATGCCGGCAGGCGCACAAAAGGATGAAGCTAATGTTGTCGCCAGAAAATATTTGTCTGTGAATGCTCCGCCAAAAGAACGTGAAGGAAGGGTTGTGGAAACAACTGCCGCAGTAAGAAGTGAAGCGTTAGCAAAAAAAGCTACTCAAAAAAGAGATACGAATGTTTTATCGGATGCAGTGGTTGTTGGCTACGGAACACAGAGGCAAAGAGATGTTGCAGGAAGCATTTCAAAACAAGAAAAAGGCCAGTCTTCAGGCGAACCAGAAGGTGGCTGGAACAATTTTGACAACTATGTAAAACGGGAAATTCAAAGTTTTAAAGACAGCATAAATGGCACTTCCAACAAAACTATTACACTCGAATTTTTAATAGACGAAGAAGGACATCCAACAGACATACAAATAAAAGGGGATGCAGATAAAGCCGTTGCAGATACAGCAATACAAATTTTACAGAATGGTCCCAGATGGTTTCGGAGTAAAGATCAACAGAGAGTGAAAGTTACTATTGCTTATTAAATGCTTGTCAAGCTATTGCAGGAAGCCTTACTTCCAATTGTGTAATAAAATAATCTTCTGCAACCTGATCTTCATCAAACATACCGTTTTCAGTGTGAAATTTCAGCCCTTTAGCTTCAGGGATTTCATCCAGAGCTTCGACATGAAACTCCAACGCATCTTTCATATTAGCAATAGTGTCTTCAAAAGTATCACCAGTGGTTATACATCCAGGTACATCCGGTGAAAAAGCTGAATAATTATGTTCCGCTTTCTCAATTACTACAAGATATTTGCGCATAAGGTAAAATTACAATTTATTATGATTTTGATGAGCCTGCTATTTCAATCCCGCCTGTTTTAAAATATTATTTTCAGTCCCTTTCTTCACATCATCACTAAGTTTACCCGGAATAGTGACTATGCCGGGTTTAGCAATATGCTTGTATTGCCGATGGCTACCTTTAGTTCTGTCTAAGTACCATCCATTTTCCTCGACGATTCGGATAATTTCTTTTACTTTCACTTTTACACTTTACTGCTCTTATAAAAACAGGTTATACAGTAGTTTCTTTTATCATAAACTGAAATATCATTGAAAGCATAACAACCAAAAGTGCACCTGCTACATTCAACCAAAGAAAACTCAGACCTATAATATTGTGTTGATTTAAAACAAACAAACTTACCACTCCAATCTCTCCAATAATAGCGGCCCAAAAAACCGCTTTGCCCCCAATACTTTTAATATAAAAAGCAACAAGAAATACCCCAAGAATAACTCCATAAAAAAGGGAACCCAAAATATTTACAGCTTCTATCAGGCTTCCCATCCTGTTAGCAAACTGTGCAACTGCAATACAAAAAATACCCCAGGCGAATGTGTACCATTTCGATGTGGTATAATGAGACGCTTCCTCTTCTGTAACACCCACTATGCCTTTTGTAAAACGTAAATGAAAATCAATCATCGTACAGGAAGCTAAAGAATTTAAAGCGGCTGCAATAGATCCCCAGGCAGCAAGAAAAATAATGGCGATCAGTAAACCAACTAAGCCAACAGGTAAAAAATCAACAACAAAACGCAGGAAGATGTAATTGGTATCGTTATTATCAGCATTAGGCACTGCTTTTTTTATGTACAACTTATAATCTTTACGCAGCACATCCAATTGCCCGTTTCCCCGTTGCAGACTGTCTTTAAATAATGTTGCCTGCGAAGATGAACCTGCTTCTTTTGCTCTTAAATAAGCAAGGTTTAATTGCGTTTGTGCATGGTTAAGATGTATGTATTGCTTTTGTACATTAACCATCGAATCTCTGTACGGAGTTGCTAATGCCTGTTGCTCGACTGCGCGATTAAAAAAAACAGGAGCAGAATGAAACTGGTAGAAGGTAAACAGCAAAGCTCCTATTAATAAAATAGCAAATTGCATAGGTACTTTTACCAACCCATTAATTAATAATCCCAATCTGCTTTCAGTAGTATTTTTTGCAGTCAGGTATCTGCCAACCTGGCTTTGGTCTGCCCCAAAATAAGATAGCTGGAGAAAAAAACCACCAATCACTCCACTCCAAATATTAAACTTATCATTCCAGTCGAAGCTGCCGTTGTTATTGCCGGTTGTGATAACATTTAGTTTTCCCGAAGCACCGCTTATTTTAAGTGCATCGGAAAACCCAACTCCTGCCGGCAACAAATGAACAATCATATATCCCGCAAGAAACATCCCAATAAAAATAATAACCAACTGAAGTTGCTGTGTATAAGCCACTGCTTTGGCTCCTCCGCTTACTGTATAAATTATAAGCAGTCCGCCCATTAGGATATTAGTAAGAAAAATGTTCCAGCCAAACAAAGAAGAAAGAATAATAGAAGGCGCATAAATACTAATGCCGGTTGACAAACCTCGTTGCAATAAGAACAGGAAAGAAGTGAGTGCACGGGTTTTAAGGTCAAAACGTTTTTCTAAAAATTCATATGCAGTAAATACTTTCAATTTAGCGAACCAGGGAACAAACGTAATACACAAGACAACCATTGCTAAAGGCAATCCGAAATAATTTTGAACGAAGCGCATACCATCAGTAAATGCCTGGCCTGGCGCCGAGAGAAATGTTATTGCACTTGCCTGCGTACCCATAATGCTTAATAGCACAAGGTACCAGGGCATGGTACGGTTACTAAGAAAATAGCCTTCAAGATTTTTTGTAGTACTGCTTTTATATAGGCCGTAAGCAATAATACTAATAAGAGTAAGCGCAAGAACAATCCAATCTATACGGCTCATGAAAAGTGTTTAGTAAACCAGGCAAAAAAGATGATTAGCATTAATAAGAAAAATATTACCGCTGCATACCAATGGCTCCATTTTTTAAAAAGAGGGATTTTAGGAGTTTCGGGTTTCAAGTTGAAGTTTGGAGTTTGAAGTTTTTTAGTTTGGAGTTTTACTTTTATTCTGAATTGTTTATTCTGAATTCTTCTTGCTTATTTGCCAATCCTCAAATTACTCAACTGACTCATCATCTCTTTTTCCGGAAACCATACCGCTTGCCAAAAGGCCCAGCACGATACCAATAATTAAACCTATGGCTACTTTTTTTATAGCAAAGCCTATAAGTAAGCCAATGATAATTAACACCGTAAAACTTATCTTTTTTCTTTGAGCATATTTAGCCATAATACTACTTATTTTTAGGAAGACCGATTAAATTAGCCATCAAACGATAAGCGCCAGGCACGCCAGCCGGCAACTGACGAAACAAAACTAAACTTACGTAAGCGAAATTTCCTTTACCATACTTAGCAATTACCAAACTGCCATTACTCTCTTTTTCGCCGGTATCATTCATTGCCAGCAGCTTCTCGTAATGCTCATCCGATTGATCTACCTGGTAAGTGCTTCTCTCCTGTACCCAGCCTTCAAAATCCTTATCTGTTATTTTATTGGGATAATTTAAAGCCGGATGATCAGGCATCAGGAATTTGACTTTTGCATTTTCTTCTGTTATCCGCGAACCTGTGCTAACGCTGAAAGGGTAAGGCCCCACATTTATCTTTCTCAAACCCACCTGGTTACTCTTCATATATTGAACGATCAGGTTACCACCATTTTCAACATAACGATTAAAAACGTCGTTCTTATTGGTTAGGTACTCATATATGTTATAGGCACGAACACCAACAACAATTGCATCATAATTCTTTAGATTGTCTTCCGTAATATTATATTCATTTAAAAAGGTGACATTGTAGCCCATTGCCGTTAAAGCATCCGGCACTTTATCTCCGGCACCCTCAATATAACCAATATTTTTACCTGCTGTTTTAATTTCCAGCTTTACTAAATTAGCCTTTGCTTTTGGGAAGTAGGTGATCGTTGGAATATGATCGTAAGCAATAACTTTTGTGTACCCATTATATTTGCCATCCTTTGTAGTTAAGGTCGCGGGTTCCGTGGTATTTATATCCTTCGTTGCAGATGTGAAAGTTGTTACCGAATAATTTTCAAGGTTACTGTTTGCAGCATATTTAATAGAAGGATTATCTACAGACCAGTTTCTTGAATAAAGAGGATTAATACTATAAGAAGACGTGTCTCTTAAATTCGTTTTGAAATGCAGCAACCCTTTAACAGGAGTTCCATTTAACGACACAAAATTTTCTTTTACATAATTCAATTCTACTTTAGGCAACACCGCCACAGGCTGATACACCTCTCCTTTTACCGGATCGACAACCTTGTATTGAACCGGACGATTAATAATAAAATCTTCACCTTCAATGCTGACAGTAAAAGTTGCGTGGAAAGGGGGATCATTTTCCGCTTTACCAATTAAGGTTTGGTCTCTTACATCAAACGAACCTTCCAGCAACGGATATTGCAACCAGTAAGGCTGGGATATATTTTTGTTTTCTGCAACAGGTAATGTTTTATTGAAGGTTATATTTTGATTATTTTCCAATGCTACAGAAAAACTTGTATCGAAACCCTCAAGCCTGATATTTTTTATCGATGCATTAGCCTTACTTCTTTTGTTGACAAAGAAGTTTACATTGAACCTATCGCCCTGTACTACATTTTCCTGATTGCTGGTTGCTTCGGTAAACAAAGCGGCACAGGCTTCAATAATAGTTTGCGTTTCTTCCAGCTTTTTATTTCGCCACTTGCTTTCAGGCAACGATTTAATTGATTGGTACAACTTCACCAATGCGGGAACTGATAGTTCAGGCTGCTCAAACTTATAATTGCTGATAATGTTGTTAATCATTGTTTCAATTCTTGCCCCATCTTCAAGCCTCTTCCAGTCGTACACAATTCCATCCATCAAATCATTTTTAGCCGGCTCGCCTCCTATTGCTGCAAAAAACTCAGTTATTTGTCCTCTTCTTCTTGGCCTTCCTTCGCCCTGGCTTTTGTGCATGCTGCGCGCCTCTCCACCCATTTCTCCATAACTCTTTCCAAGCAGCGCATTGTATCCGCCAACTTCTATCTTCATCTGATCGTCGCTGGTTGTGTTGTTTCCGCCAAAGTTGAAGGCGTTCCAGACAATCCTTTTAGCCTGCCACGGCTTAACGCCATACTTAAAGTGTTCAGGAAATTTTTTAGGATCGGCAGCAGCAACAAAAGCTTCGTCAGCTAAAATAGAAGATGCAGCATGATGCCCGTGCCCGGCTCTCGCATCGGGCGGAAAACGTTTAATGATCACATCGGGCTGGTATTGCCGAATTACCCAAACCACATCACTTAATATTTTATCATGATCCCAAATCCGCAATGCTTCCGCCGAACTTTTGCTGAAGCCAAACTCGTATGCACGGCTGAAGTATTGTTCGGCACCGTCTATCCTTCTTGCTGCCAATAATTCCTGTGTACGTATCATTCCTAATTCAATACCCTGCTCCGGTCCAATCAGATTTTGACCGCCATCCCCTCTTGTTAAACTAAGGTAACCGGTACGGTATAGTTTTTCTTTTGCCAAATAAGGAAGCAGGCCATTGTTCTCATCGTCGGGGTGAGCAGCAATGTAGAGGACACTGCCTAAAACATTCAGCTTTTTTAGCTGCATAAAAATGTCGGCACTTGAAGCAGTGGTCGGCGTTTGTTCGTTACTTCTTGCCGACTGCAGGCAAAAAGCCATAAGCAACATGCACTTCAACAATTTAAACATCCGGCGAAGATAAAGTTTGTAGTTAAAATGAATGACTGGAGTTAGGTATATATAATAATTTTAAGCCCATGCTTTAGACTATAACTGTCAACAGAAAATACATGATAAGCGTTTCGATAGTTTTTAAATTACATGCTCCTCTTTTATAAACGATTGTTTAAACGCGGCTGAGTACCTCTTTAATTGCTTACCATAATTCTCAAATAAAATTTTTTTATATGTACAGGTTTAATCAATTTGGTAAAAATTAATAATGATGATGAAGTGTATAATAGTACCTCTTTGCTTTTTGGCAGCAAATTCCCTTTCTTTCGGTCAGTCAAATTTATTACTTCGGCATCCTGCTATAAACAACGACGGTTCGCTTATCGCTTTCTCTTACCAGGGCGATATTTGGAGCGTTCCTTCCAGCGGTGGCAGGCCTGAACGTCTTACCATACACGAAGCTTATGAAAGCAACCCGGTATTTAGCCCTGATGGAAGGTCAATAGCCTTTTCAGGCTCGCGGTATGGTAATGCCGACATCTTTACCATACCAGTTGACGGGGGAACACCTAAGCGCTTAACTTATCATTCCGCATCGGACAGTATAGCAAGCTGGACGAGGGCGGGTCAGATTATTTTTACTACCAACCGCGAGTTCAGGCAAATTGAAGGACAGCCTGAAATGTATGGAATTAAACCTTCAGGAGGTACTGAGCAACGAATAACTGATGTACTTGGATACGAACCAACCGCCTCTCCGAATGGGCGTTTTATTGCTTTCGTTCGCGGACAAAGTAACCCGGTTTTTCGCGAAGATTATCGCGGCGCCGCCAACAGAGAGATATGGCTGTTCGATACTAAAAACAATTCTTATTCTAAGCTTCCTTTGTTCGAGACAAACGATGTTATGCCAAGATGGTCGGGCGACAATACTATTTATTTTCTTAGTTCGGTAAGTGGCACATATAACTTGTATAAAATAGGCATTAACGACGACGGAAAAGCAGCCGGAAAACCACAGCAAATTACCAGTTATAAAGATGAAGCCATCAGGCACTTTAATATTTCAGTTGACGGCTCTGCCATAGTTTTTGAACAGGACATGAACCTGTACCTGATGAAAACTGCCAAAGGCAATGCAGAAAAAATAAACATTCAAATGAGTGCAGACGACCGTTATAACCCGGTAGAGCAAAAATCAGTTACGACCGGCGCAAACGATTATGCCTTATCCCCTAATGGAAAAATGCTTGCTTATTCCATTCGCGGTGAAATCTTTTTAAAAGAAGCCGATAAAGAAAAAACACGAAGTACAAATATTTCCAATCACCCTTATCGCGACATTAATCCCGCATGGCTAAACGACTCTACTTTAATCTTTACCTCCGATCGCAAAGGCGGAAACTTTGATCTCTACATGGTGCGCTCTGTTGATACTGCAGAAGTAAATCTTTTCAAAACATTAAAGCCTAAGATCATAACAATAACCAGCACAAAAGAAGATGAAGCTTCGCCTGTTGTTTCGAACGATGGTAAAAAGATTGCTTTTGTAAGAGGCCGGGGTATGCTTGTAGTGGCGGATATTTCGGGTGATGGAAAATTGAGAAATGAGAAAGTTCTTACCACCGGTTGGGCTACACCACAAGGCATGGCATGGAGCCCGGATAACAAATGGCTCGCTTATTCGCAATCCGATCTTTATGCAAACTTCGAGATATATATTCAACCTGCCGATAATTCTGCAAAGCCTGCAAACGTAACCATGCATCCCCGCACAGACAGCCGCCCATTTTGGAGCCCCGATGGGTCGAAGCTTGGTTTTATATCGGCACGTAAAAATTTAAGTGACGATGTATGGTTTGTATGGCTCAAAAAAGAAGATTGGGAAAAAGTAAACGAAGACTGGCTCGAAGCTAATACTCCTAACGAAACTGCCTCAACCAATCCTTCCAAATCATCACCAAAGTCGGCGCAAAAAGCTATAAAAATTGATTTTGAAGATATACACGAACGCACCGTTCAGGTAACCAGCGTTGCCGGTGACGAAGGAGATTTTGCGATTTCTAAAGACGGGCAAACCTTTTATTATACCGCGAGTACCAGCACAGCCAAAGGCCGCGATCTTTACAGCATAAGATGGGATGGCAAAGAGTTGAAAGAGCTTACGAAAGGGGGAACCAGCCCTGGCAATCTTACTGTAGACAACGATGGCAAATACATCTATTTTGCAAAAACAGGCGGGGCAATAGCAAGGTTAGATATTAAAACATCGGTTCAGGAAGCATTGCCTTATGTTGCAAAATATAAAGTAGATTATACGGCAGAACGCGAACAGATATTTGAAGAAGCATGGCGTACCATCCGCGATAATTTCTACGACCCCAAAATGCATGGTTACGATTGGAACGCCTTACACGATAAGTATCAGAAACGTGCGGTTGCATCTTCTACCAGTAATGACTTTCGGGATATGTTTAATTTAATGCTGGGCGAGATAAATGCGAGTCACATGGGTTTTGTGTCGGCAGACAGGACTGAAACACAACGTGAGCGTACAGGTTTGCTTGGCGCAGAATTAACGCCTGTTAAAGAAGGGATGAAAGTGCTGCGGGTAATACCTGAAGCCCCTGCAAACCGCACTGCCAGCAGATTATTTGAAGGGGATATTATTTATAGCGTAAACGGTGAGGAAGTAAAAGAAGATGTGAACTTCTACAGCTTATTATCAGGGCAGGCGGGTGAGAAAGTATTATTAAGTGTAAAAAATACCAAAGGCCAAAACCGTGAAGTAGTGGTAAGACCTGCTGCAAGTCTTGCTGATCCGTTGTATCATGAATGGGTTGCCAACCGCCGAAAGCTGGTTGAGAAATATTCGAATGGCCGGCTTGGGTACATACATATACAGGCAATGAGCCTGGAAAGCTTTGAGGCAGTTGAAAGAGAATTTGCTTCAGCAGGTTATGGCAAAGATGGCCTTATTATAGATGTTCGCTACAACGGTGGCGGCAGCACAACCGATTACCTGATGAGTGTATTGAATTATAAGCAACATGCTTATACCATACCCCGTGGCGCAACGGATGATATGGAGCGTGATAAAAAGAAGTTCAGAGATTATTATCCTGTAGGCGAACGGTTGGTTTACTCCGCCTGGCTAAAGCCTTCAATTGCTTTATGTAACGAAGGAAGTTATTCTAATGCTGAAATATTTTCGCATGCTTATAAACACCTCGGTATAGGCAAGCTGGTAGGCCAGCCGACTAATGGTTCCGTGATTTCTACCGGCGCAAAATCGTTGATTGATGGCTCGACAGTTCGTTTGCCAACAAGAGGATGGTTTGTAAAAGCTACAGATAAAAATGAAGAGTTAGGCCCGGCCGTACCCGATATACTTGTTGAAAATCCCATTAACTGGATAATAGCTAATGAAGACACACAGCTAAAAGTGGCAACTGATGAATTATTGAAAGATATTAAGGCAGGGAAATGATGGATTTTAAGATGATGGTGGCAGATGACAGAAGTCTATGTTTGAGGTTAGATGTTTGAAGTCGGGATGTTAGATGCAAATGAGACTAGTGGCCGGTAAGTCTGTTGTAAATGGGAGAATGTTCGATCTTGATCGCTAAATGGTACCTTGTTCTTTCCTACTGTCATAGTCATCACTCTCATCACTCATCACTCCCAGGGTTCATCAATCATCAGGGTTCATCAGTCATCTGTCTTCGTCATCTAACAACTGTCATCTGCCCTTAACCCGCTCCCATGCCTGTATGAGTTCGGAGTTTGTAGCAGTACGGGTAGTTACTGTTACCTGGTCGTTATTGACCGCTGCAATAATACCTTCTTTAAAAGTAGTTGTGCCGTTACAGGCAGTTACAAGATTACTGATAGAAAAGCCGCCAGATCCGTTCGACTTTACAGACTTCCAAAGCTGGTCGCCGTCACGCACGCAATAGGTATTATTACCAATCGTTTTTACAGTGGCATTACCAACACCGGATAAACTGGAATAGTTGTTCCAGAC
>MWYU01000082.1 GCA_002050375.1 Chitinophagales bacterium 62-2 | reverse complement strand
CCACATAGCCTATCAGTTTCTTATTACCTTCTTTATCTTCTTTAACCAGCACGACCGCCTGATTAACTAAATCACACTGCTGAAGTATACTCTCGATTTCAGCCAACTCAATACGATAACCTCTTATTTTTACCTGGTCATCTTTTCTTCCTAAATATTCTACGTTGCCATCTGGTTGCCACCTGCATAAATCTCCAGTTTTGTAGATTTTTGATCCTGGTTCGTTAGAAAAAGGATTTTGAATAAACTTTTCAGCTGTTAAGTCAGCAAGATTTAAATAGCCTCTTGCTAATCCGGCGCCCCCTATACACATCTCTCCCACTACTCCTACCGGCAATAAGCTGTTGCTCTCATCTACTATGTATAATTGCATGTTATCTATTGGTTTGCCAATAGGTATGTTATTTATTATTCCTTCATTATCGCCTGAGGTTTTAAAACCGTAAGTGCTGCATCCTACCGTTGCTTCTGTAGGTCCATACTCATTTATAATTTCTACATCTATTCCTCTTTCCACCAGGTAACTAAATTGACTGAAATGTAAAGCTTCACCTCCTATTACCAGTTTTTTTGTTAGCCAATCCCCATCTATATTTTTTGCTGTAGGTTGCAGTAATTCCAAATGCAAAGGTGTAATCTTAATAAAATCATAGGGAGCATATTTGTAAAGATTACTGTCTTCAAATACTTCCAAACCATGTTTTGATCCCAGAATGACTGACTTTCCTGATATCAAGGGCATGAACATTGCCGTTAAGGAAGCGTCAAAAGTATAGGACAGGTGTATAAAACTTCCAGACCCATTTTGTTTTTCATTGATATAACTGGTCTTACTGTTTGTAAGATAATGTACAATGCTTTTGTGTTCAATCATCACTCCCTTTGGCCGGCCTGTAGAACCTGACGTATAAATTACATAAGCAAGATGATTAGGCTGAATATTTGTTTGTAAATTATCCCTCAACTGAGTGCTGATAGTTTTCCAATCTCCGTCAAGTTCTACTACCTCAGTACCCTCTGATATTTGTAATTTTAACCGGCTTTCTTTACTGCTGATCAATATTGCAGAACCAGCATCTTCAAGCATGTACTTTATTCGCAATGAAGGGTATTCAGGATCTATTGGTACATAAGCACCTCCTGATTTTAAAATTCCCAAGATTCCGATAAACATTTCCACGCTTCTTTCAATACAGATTGGCACACGCGTCTCTTCCTTAACTCCCCTACTTCTTAAGTAATGCCCTAATTGATTTGCCCTTTCATTAAGTTGCTTGTAAGTTAAATGCTCTTCTTCAAATACTACTGCAATTGCATCCGGTGTTTTGTTTGATTGCTCTTCAAATAAATCTACTATGGTTTTATCTTTAGGATAATCCTCACCGTTATTAAGAAATTCAACGAGCAACTGCTTCTTTTCTGCTTCTGTTATCATTACCAGCTTACCTATCTTTTGCTGGGGTAATTTTATAATTGAGGATAATAACATTTTAAAATGCTTCCCCATCCTTATGATTGTAGTTTCATTAAATAAATCAGTACAGTACTCTATTGCCCCATGTAAACC
>MWYU01000166.1 GCA_002050375.1 Chitinophagales bacterium 62-2 | reverse complement strand
CCCCAGGGCGGTCTCATTGCCGGGTACCCGTTGGGGTCGAAAAACCTTTTAAAGCCGTACTTTGATATATAAGGCATTTCATAAGGAAAGACATTTTTTTTGGTGCTTACCAAAGGACTATCAACTGGTTTCTTTGCTATTGGCAATGTTTCTTTATTCCTTAAAAAGCTAACCAATGCGCTGCGGTCTTTATCCGGAATATGTTGAAATGATGGCATTCTGCCCCTTCCGTTTTTTAGGATGGCTTGAAGTTGTTTGCTGTCTAACCTGTCACCAATATTTATAAGACTTGGATATTCCTGCGAAGCGCCTTTTCTGTTAACCCCATGGCAACCTGCACAGTTAGTGAGATACAATCTTTTACCCTGCGACATTAATTCTTTATTAAATGAATTCATGTCTATCATGGTAATATCCCAAACCATTTCATTTGCATTTTGATACAATATGCCGGAGGGGTCAACTGCATTACCTCCCCATTCAGCGCCTCCGCCTACTCCAAAAACCAAAGTTCCCTCTAAACTTGGAGGCATAAATTTATCTCCTGACCTTGTAGTGACGAATCGTTTTTTTACAAAAGCATTAGCCTCCGGCGAAAGATTTGTTATTTCATCTTCTGTTAATACCTGCCGCGTAAGGGGAGCGGGTTTTAAAGGAAATTTTTGCGTTGGCCAGGGTTTTTCACCTGGTAAACCTATCGTTGGTACTGCTCTTTCTTCTATAGGAAACAAGGAGGTTCCATTATCTCTGTTTAGCACATAAATCAATCCATCTTTAGTTGTCTGTACTACAACATCCACTGCATGGCCGTTGTGTTTGACCGTTGTTAAGTTAGGCTGACATGGTATATCTCTGTCCCACAAATCATGATGTATTGTTTGAAAATACCAGTTCAATTTTCCGGTTGACGCATCAAGGGACAAAATACAATTACCATATAAATTTTGACCGGCCCTGTCTCCTCCATAAAAATCTGAAGAAGGAGAACCTGTTCCACAATAAACTGCTCCGCGTTTTTCATCCAGTACCATCCCCGCCCAACTATTAGCTGAGCCAAATCTTTTATACGCATCTTTGGGCCAGGTCTCGTAACCTGCTTCTCCCGGAAGTGGTACCGTATGAAATACCCATTTTAATTTTCCACTCTTTGCATCAAAAGCTCTGATATATCCCGGGGCTGCATCGCCTCTTTCCGAAAGAGCCGAACCTATAATAAAAAAGTCTTTGTACACAATTCCGGGACTTGTTGCTGTAACAGAAAGTTTGGTAACATTATGGCCAAGACTGTCGTGGCTTAAACCTTCATGCAGGTCAACCATTCCATCATTTCCAAAGTCTTTAATTAGCTCACCTGTAAGTGTATTCACGGCATATAAAAACGAACCGGCAGTGTATAAAATTCGTTTGTCGTTTCCGCTTTCCCAATAGGTTACTCCCCGGGTTGGGTGTGCGCTTGGCTCATCGTTTCTAAAAGGGTCGAACTTCCATAGTTCTTTTCCTGTGGTGGCATTTACCGCAAACAATTTTAGCAAGGGTGTTAATCCATACAGTATATCATTTACCATTATAG
>MWYU01000054.1 GCA_002050375.1 Chitinophagales bacterium 62-2 | reverse complement strand
GGGTAAGGCAGGTCGTAACGTATGGAAAGGGATAAGACCTCGTGTACGGGGTGTAGCGATGAACCCGGTAGATCACCCCATGGGTGGTGGTGAAGGTAGAGCCAGTGGTGGTCAGCCCCGTAGCAGAACGGGACAATACTCAAGAGGTTTAAAAACAAGAACTAAAGGTAAAGCAAGCGATAAACTTATTATCCAAAGAAGTAACGGTAAGAAGCTGGCTAAATAATTTGAAAATGTGGCAATTTGAAAATTTGAAAATGCTTTTCAATTTCCACTGTAAAAACGTAGAGCATTTTCAAATTTTCATATTTTAAAATTAACTCATTAAATATGGGTCGTTCAATTAAAAAGGGTCCTTACGTAGCAGCTAAGCTGGAAACTAAAGTTCTTAAAATAAACGAAGGTTCAGCAAAAAAATCTGTTATTAAAACATGGTCTCGCCGTTCAACTATTACCCCGGATTTTGTGGGACATACCTTTGCTGTTCATAATGGGAACAAGTTTATACCAGTTTATGTAACTGAGTTTATGGTGAGCCATAAATTAGGTGAATTTGCCCCAACCAGGAACTTTAAAGGACACAGTAACAAAAAACAATAAAACAGGTTTTAAGTTTTTGGTTTCAAGTGTAAGACTAAAATGTTCCAACTCGAAACTACAAACTCGAAATTCGAAACTCAATATAAATGGAAGCAGTAGCAAAATTGAGAAACTATCCAACATCACCCCGCAAAATGCGTTTGCTGGCTGATCTTATACGTGGAATGGCTGTTGAAAATGCCCTGGCAACTTTGGAGCATCATCCAAAGCATCCTGCTAGTCCAATGGGTAAACTATTAAAAAGTGCAATCAACAATTGGGAGCAGAAGAACGAAGGTGAAAGTGCTGCAGACGCCTCCCTTGTGGTAAAAACAATAATGGTTGATGGTGCAAGAACTTTACGTCGTATGCGTCCGGCTCCGCAAGGTCGCGGTTACAGAATCCGCAAGCGAAGCAATCACGTAACTATTATTGTCGACACTAAAACAACAGAAGTGTCAAAGAACGTTTATGGTTCTAACGATCGGGCTTCAAAAAATAATCATTCGTAAAACTTATATATCCAAATATGGGTCAGAAAACAAATCCTACCGGTTTAAGATTGGGCATCATAAAGGGATGGGAAAGTAATTGGTATGGTAATCATAAAGACTACGCCGGTAAGCTTATCGAAGATCATAAGATCAGAACTTACCTTATGGCCCGTATTAATAAGGGTGGTATTGCACGAATAGTGATTGAGCGTACATTAGGTAAACTAATAATTACTATTCATACATCTAAACCAGGTATCATCATTGGAAAGGGTGGTGGAGAAGTTGACAGAATTAAAGAGGAGCTTAAGAAACTTACAAATAAAGAAGACGTACAGATAAATATTCTTGAGATACGGCGTCCTGAACTCGACGCAAATATCGTAGGCGATACAATTGCCCGTCAAATTGAAAACCGTATCAATTTTAAGAGGGCTATTAAAATGTCTATCGCTTCTGCACTTCGCATGGGCGCGGAAGGCATAAAAGTAAAAGTTAGCGGACGTTTAGGT
>MWYU01000036.1 GCA_002050375.1 Chitinophagales bacterium 62-2 | reverse complement strand
GGGCAATACTGGTCCGTATCCAGGCCAAAAAGGTTCGCTCATTGGCAAGGTGGTCAGCCGGACCCCCGCAGACTTTTTACTTTTAACTTCCTCATTGTTGTTCATGTGAACTTTTGTTTAATTAGGTTGAATACAACAGGTATTTAAAGCACAAATATTTACAAGAAACGTTGATGCAGAATATATATGCTATACGTATTAAAGCCGCCGACCAGGGATTGCAAAAAGCACATTACCTGCTTATGGATGAAGCGTTTAGAAAAATCCTTGCCTTTTATAACGTTTAGTTATGCTGTATCTCCTATGAATCAATTTGGAGCTTGTCTCAACTTTTTCAAATCTTAGCACCTACTTTTGAAAGCCTAATAGCAACAACATTATGGAGGATGTATTAATAGTAGGTGCCGGACTGAGCGGCTTATCTGCTGCCTATTATTTAAAGAAAGCAGGTATTGATGCGGTTATTTTAGAAGCAAGAGAACGATGCAGTGGAAGAATATTTACTGTAAGAGCAGAAGGTAATAATACACCTGTTGAAATGGGTGCTACCTGGTTTGCAGCAAAGCATACCTACCTTATGCAATTACTTCATGAATTAAACCTTCCTTATTATAAGCAATTTCAAAAGGGCATTGGCATTTTTGAATCCCTTCCTTCAGAGCCGCCACAATTGTTCGATATACCTCAAACAGAGGAGCCATCCTATAGAATTGCAGGAGGAACATCAGTTATTATTGATACTTTAATTGAGTATATAGGAAAAGAGAAAATTATTCTCGCCTCTCCCGTATCAATTGTGTCAGAATGCGGAAAATTTATTGAAATAGTAACCAGCCAGGGCAGTAAATATGTAGGCAAGTATGTTATCATCACGATACCCCCATTTCTGTTGGTAGCACAAAAGATTGAATTTATTCCGGGCTTGCCTGAACCACTAATTGAGGTGATACGTAACACGCATACCTGGATGGGAGATGCTGTTAAGTTTGCTATTGAATATAAAAGGCCATTCTGGCGGGAAAGAGGTTACTCCGGAACCCTGCTTAGCCAGACGGGTATTGCACAAGAAATGTATGATCATTCTAATTTTGAAGAAAATCGTTTTGCCTTAAAAGGCTTCCTTTCTGTCAATGCATCAAAGCTATTAAAATCAGAAAGAGTGGCATTACTGATGGATCAGCTAACAAGACTGCTGGGCAGTGAAGCGGCCGATTATCTTTCTTACACAGAAAAAGTATGGGAAGAAGACAGGTATACTTATAGGAAGTATGAGCAGTTTGTGGCGCCGCATCAGAACAATGGGCACATGCTTTATGAGCAATCATTCATGAACGGTAAATTATACCTGGCAGGCGCAGAAACCTCGCCCTATTTTGGAGGATACATGGATGGTGCTGTTTATAGTGCATTACGTGCAGCTAAAAACATAATTCAATGCATCAATAAATAATATCCTCTTTACATAGGCAGTACGGTAGTTAACGAATCAGAAGCGTACTATACTAAACTAAAAGAAATATTGTAAAGCTATAGACTTATGTGTTTAAAGTTTTAAGCTTCTTATACATCATTTCATAAGTTGGGAC
>MWYU01000118.1 GCA_002050375.1 Chitinophagales bacterium 62-2 | reverse complement strand
ATTATTATCCGGTCGTACCACTTTTTGTAAACGCTTAAAATATGCCAGTTCATTATTAAACTGGTAAATATGCGCTATAGAGCCTGCTTTAAACCATGTACCCGGTAAATTAGTAGTCAGCCAATCGAAATATATGCCGCTATTACCCTGATTTATGAGAATGTTTAAAGGAGGATTTATTGATTTTCCAAAGTTGTACATATTTGTCCAGGCTACTTTCTTAAAGTCGAACCATTGCTTATTGCTGATACTATATTTCGGATCGGGAGGTGTAGCCTTGTAAGGCGTTATATCGCCGGTGCTTCCTTCAGCGCTCATCCAAAACATTAATTTACTGCGAATGGAGGGAGGAAGTGTTTTTAGATGTTCTCCTACTTCATGAAGCAAATTCAGGTAATCCTTTTTATACGCTTCTGAAAGATAGAAAGGATAATGTTTGAAGTCATGCTTTTTATCATTCGTTTCAACTTTTGGAACGCCATCTACAGTATATATCCATTCAGGACTAAACTGCCCAACCCAAACCATAAAGCCGATATATAAATTATTGTCTGCAGTAATCTTTAGCTGGTTGTCAAAAAACTTCCAGTCAAATTTTCCTTTTTGCGGCTCCAGGTCGCTCCACTTAAAAGTAAAATTCCATCCCCGTATAAAAGGGATCTTTTTCACTATAGGGGTAGAAATTTCATCACCATGTCCCCAGGTTCCAAATATATTGTTGGCAGGAGGATTTATCTTTTGTGCATGCACAGGAAGCGTTCCCACAAAAAACGAAAACGAAAGCGTAAGAAATGAGATAAGTATTTTCATGAGGGAGATTATATTTTAAACTTAATGCTGATTCGAAGATAAAATGAAAGCCATCTTTAATTTCTAAATAAAACACTTCATTCTTTAAGTGAAGATTTAACGGGAAAAAATTTACCAATATCGCAATCAACTAAGTTAAATTTAGAACGACTAAATTTTATTTTCTTACAACTTCGATCATACTAAAAATGGTATTGTCGCCTGAAAGATATTTTAAAGAAAAATCAGCATTGTGTTCTAACTTCTTATTTGAATATGCATCGTCCAGATCTATTGTTTTAATAATCCACCGGTTTGTATTCATGCAGTGAACACGATATTTTTCAACCTTCTTTTTTCCATTGAAATAATTGAGTGACCAATCGCCGTTTCCTTTATCAAAATAAACTACGTTCACCTGAATTTTATGCGATTGAGTGTTGTTAGCGAAAAATTTATTATCAAGAGAAAAGAACATTTCCGTCATGCCTTGCTTATAATCAAACCCTCGGGCATACCTTCCATAAGGTTGATCAATGGGACCAATGCGCCAATAGCCACGGCTGGTTGTATTGGGTGAATACTGTTCTAAAAACTTGTAATAATTATCCGGCAAAAGATTTACACCAAGATCAACATTGTACTTATCCTGTAAGTCGCCCCGCAGGTTTTCTTTACGGAACTTGGGGCGCAATTTTGCTTCTTCTTTCGGATCAGGTTCCTCAACACTTCCATTTTTTGCGCCGTAAGCGGTAAAGGCATTCAATATTTTTTGCTTCCGTTCATTTGAAATATCAT
>MWYU01000117.1 GCA_002050375.1 Chitinophagales bacterium 62-2 | reverse complement strand
GTTTTGCAACTTCATGTAAGGTTTTTTAAGGTTTTAATCAACCGGTTTATAACAGGTTGCCTGTAGCAATAAGTTTTAAAAATGGTAAAATATTATCCATCCGCTCTAAGGTTTCATAAATAATTCACACCCACATTTAAAACCCGATGTTGCCGATATTCTTACACTCAGGCTTTTCTAAAAAAACTTTTCCTGCCCTCTTGCTGCAACGGCCATTTATATCTATTTTGTTTCAAAACTAATCCTGATTTTTAGAATAGCAATCCCATACCGCTAACCTTGTGGGACGCTCCATTAATGAAAAGTTCAATTACAGTCATTTAATCAATAATACTATGTCACTTATAGAAAGATTTAAAGCAGATGGCCCTAAACGAATCTTAGCTCTTGATGGCGGTGGAATTCGTGGGGCTCTTACCTTAGGATTTTTGGGAGAAATAGAACGGGTTCTTGCCGAACGGCATGATGAACTGGGCATTCTTAAAAAGGATAAATTTCGTCTTCACCAGTATTTTGATCTTATAGGCGGCACCAGTACAGGATCTATTATTGCTGCCTTACTTGCAGTAGGCGGCTATACTATTGCAGAAATAAAAGAGATGTATAAAAGTTTAGGCGCTAAGATCTTTAGTGACACGAATGGATTCAATTTATTCGGAAAACAAATTCATTTCAGAGGGAAATATGACTCGACACCACTTAAAGAGGAGCTTGAAAAAATTTTTAAAGACTCGCGTTTAGGCGATGATTCAAATAAAACCGGGCTTTGCGTAGTTACAAAACGGTTAGACACCTGCAGTACCTGGCCTGTAACGAACAATCCCGAAGCAAAGTATTTCGAACGAAACAAGTTTTATATAAAGGATATTGTTCGGGCAAGTACGGCTGCGCCCAGCTATTTTGAGCCGGAAATCATTGATGTTGGTTTTGGTCAGGAAGGTGTGTTTGTTGATGGAGGAATGAGCATAATGAACAATCCCTCGCTACAACTCTTTTTAGTTGCAACGTTAAAAGGTTTCAAATTAAATTGGGAAACGGGGGAAGACAAAATGCTTATTGTATCGGTTGGAACAGGCAGAAGAAATAAAAAATTAACCGGGCAAAAATGGAATAATCCTAACCTATTGGATATTGCCCAATTTGCTCCTGAACAATTTATGACTGATGCAAGTGAACTGGTTGAACTAATGATGCATTTCATTGGCAAAGGAACCGGCCCGTTGCTTAAAATTGATTCTGAAGTAGAAAGCCTTAGTGAAGATGCAATTAACGGCGGTAAAGCATTCAGCTATGTAAGATATAATGTTGAAATGGTAAAAGAAGTGTTAGAGGCTGTTGGCATATCGGGTCTTAATGATACAAAGATTTCTAATCTGATGAATATGGATCTTCCCGAAAATGTTGAATTGCTTACTGATATTGGTGAAGCTGCTGCAAAAAAATATGTAGAGGTTGGTCATTTACCCGATGCATTTAATTTGAAACAGAAAAATTAATAAATGCTGTAGTAGATATAATATGATTTCAATGGAAAGTAACTGCAGGTATCCATTCCTTATAAAAAACATCTTTTCAAAACACACAACTTCTC